>CAYXFI010000201.1:0-7164 GCA_964464205.1 uncultured Cytophagia bacterium | reverse complement strand
GTACAGACCGGCAAAGGCGGAGTCTACGACTACGACATCACGGAGGACGTGGATAGTCTGCCTTTTCCGTATCGGGACCACAGCGTCTACCAGTATCAGGATCGTTTCCCGATCAGTCCCCCCGGTCCTCAACTGCAGATGTGGGCGAGCAGGGGGTGCCCGTTCCGCTGCATATTTTGCCTCTGGCCGCCGGTCATGTACAATAGCCGGAAATATCGCCCGAGATCTCCGGACAACGTGCTGGCAGAAATCGACGCTGTCCTGACACGCTTCCCGCGTTTCAAGAGCATCTACTTCGACGACGATACCTTCAACATCGGAGACGAGCGGATCCAGGAGCTGAGCCGCGGGATGAAGGAGATTGGCCTCCCGTGGCAGGCCATGTGTAGAGCCGACACTACCAGCCTTGAAACGTTCCGTGTGATGTGGGAATGTGGCTGTACCGGAGTGAAGTTTGGGGTCGAGTCCGGCAGCCCCCGAATGATCGAAGTAATCCAGAAGAACCTGAACCTCGACACGGTGCGCAAGGTTGTGAACGAGCTGCGTAGCTGGGGGATGTTCGTTCACCTGACATTCACGTGGGGTCTGCCGGGTGAGACCGAGGAAGACCGCCAGATGACCTGGGATCTGATTCGGGAGCTTAACCCGGACAGCTACCAGCAGTCCCGATGCATTGCTTTTCCGGGAACGCCCTTCTGGGAAATGTCGGAAAGATCGAAAGATCAGGCATTTTCGTGGCGGGAGCTGGATGGACAAAAGGCACTTGAGGAGATGGCCCGTGCAGGTCATTTCGCTGGCGAAGCCGTCTGTTAGCGAAGAAGAAGCAACCGCGGTCGTCGATGCGCTGCGGAGCGGCTGGTTGAGCTCAGGCCCGCGCACAGTGGAGTTCGAACAGGCGTTTGCGCGGTACGCCGGGGCCAAGCATGCGGTCGCGGTAAGCTCCTGCACAGCTGCGCTTCACCTTGTGCTCGTGGCGTTAGGTGTGGGGCCGGGGGATGAGGTGATTACTTCCCCCATTACCTTTGTGTCGACCGTCAATGCGATTCTCTACGCTGGGGCGACCCCGGTTCTGGCAGACGTGGAGCCCGACACGCTGAACATTTCGCCTGCGGCGATCGAGCGGAAGATCACGAAGCGGACGAAGGTCATCATCCCGGTACACATGGCAGGCCAACCCTGTGACATGGATGAGATCCTGACCATCGCCCGTCCGCGAGGGATTGTGGTTGTTGAGGACGCTGCTCATGCCGTGGGCGCCGAATACCGCGGCACAAGAATCGGCGCGGTCAGCGATGCCACCTGTTTCAGCTTCTACGCCACGAAGAATCTGACCACCGGTGAGGGTGGGATGGTGACAACCGACGACGATGACCTGGCGGAGCGGATTCGGCGGTTGAGGTTTCACGGCATCAGCAGCGATGCGTGGAAGCGGTACGAGGGCTGCCAGGTTCGCGAGTGGACCGCTGTAGAGCTGGGGTACAAAGCGAACTTCACCGATTTGCAGGCCGCCATCGGCCTGGTTCAGCTACGACGTCTGGACGGAATGCTCGCTCGACGTGAGGCAATCGCAAGAGAGTACCGGCGAGCATTCGAGCGGTTCGGCGTGGTGCTTGCGGAGCTCCCGGACCGCAAACATGCTTGGCACCTGTTTGTCGTCCGGGTACCGGAGCGGCGTCGGTTCAGAGAACACCTAGCCGATGCAGGCATTGCCACTGGCATCCATTTTCCGGCGATCCACTTGCAGCCGTACTTCAAGCAAAGATTCGGCGACTTAGAGAACGAGCTCCCCGTAGCCACGCGTGTCTCGGAGGAGATCGTGTCTCTCCCATTGCATCCTGACCTGACAAACGGTGAGGTCAGGCGGGTAATCGATGCAGTGACAGCATTTCTTGAGAAGCATGTGAAATGCCACGACTACCAGCCGGGCGTAGCCATTCCGGCCCGAGCTGGGACGGAGGCTCACGAACTGGCTCAGCCTACGCGTGTCTGATGGAGAACGTCTGGGTGGGTTCTCACAGGTACGCGGAAACTAGCGGAAGTGGAAAACAGCGAGGCAACACGATGCGGACAGAGCAGGCAGATTATCCGAGACTCATTGTTTTCGAGGTGACGAACCGGTGCAATCTCAGGTGCCGGATGTGCGCTCAGTCCTCGCGCGATTTCAAGTATTCAGACATGCCCTTTGAGATTGTGGAAAAAATGGAGAGCGTGCTGCCTTACGCGAAGGACGTCAGCCTGTTCGGTTGGGGCGAGCCGCTGCTGCACCGAAGATTCCTCGACATTTTCGATCGAGTCAGCCGTTACCCGGTGGATGTGTTTGTGCTTACGAACGGGATGTTGCTGGATGAGCAGATAGGGGAACACCTGATCGACGGGCGGCTGCGATACCTGAACTTCTCGATCGATGCCCCCGAGCCAGAGCTTTACAACAGCATCCGTCGCGGGGCTGATTTCCATCACGTGATCGCCAACATTCGCAGGTTTACGGCACTGTGCGACAAGCGTGGATATCGACCGTACATGCGGATCGTCGCGGTGCTGATGCGCAGTAACATCGAACTTTTTCCCGAGCTTGTACGCCTGTCCGCAGAGCTGGGAATGGACGAGGTCAAGGGAGTACACCTGATCGTGTACGAACCCGAGTTCATCAACCAGTCCCTTTACTTCTACCAGGAGCTTACGAACCGGATCATCGACCAATCGCTGGAGCTGGGTGAAAAGTTGGGAATCCGAGTGAACCTGCCCGACAAGTTCGGTTCTGGGGCGACTCGCGAGTTTCACAAGTTCTGCCATCGGCCTTGGGAGGAGTTCTACATCCAGGCAGACGGCAGGGTGAGGGCCTGTGTCTTTTCCCACGAGATCATGGGGGACCTGCGAACGCAGAGTTTTGAAGAGATCTGGCACGGCGAGAGGTTCCGGGAGCGTCGGCGGACTGTTAACAGCGAACATCCGCCTGCCGAATGTGCTCGCTGCTGCCATTACCGGCACATGAATGTGGACAACCTGGCCGCTTTCCTCCGACTTGACGATCCGGTTCCCAACACTCGCCAGGCAGATGAATGGAAGGGACGCCGTAGAGCGGAGCCGATTACGGTGAAGCTGGACAACACTGTGATCACCCTCAATCTCGAGTCCGACGCTGAGCCGATCCAGGTGCCGGGAGAGGTGCTGAGTTGATTGTCACGCAGACACCGGTGCGGATTAGTTTCGCGGGAGGCGGCACAGATATCCCCGCATACTACGAGCAGTACGGTGGGGCGGTTCTGAGCACGTCTATTTCCCGATACACCTACGCCGCCGTTGCGCCCCGGTCGGACGGCCGGATCCAGGTTGTCTGCGAAGATATCGTGCTCGACGAGATCTTTGACAGTGTCGATCGGTTGCCCAATGACCTGGCGATGGCTCGGACAGTACTTGCTCGTTTGGGCATTGAGAAAGGGATTACTCTGTACATGGAGTCTGAGATTCCCGTAGGCACAGGCCTCGGACTCAGCAGCTCCGTGTGCGTCAATCTGCTGTATGCTCTGAATCTCTACCAGGGAAGGTCTCCCGATCCGGCCGAACTGGCCTGGCAGGCAAGCGAGATTGAGATTCGAGACCTCGGCAAACCGATTGGCCGCCAGGACCACTACGCGGCAGCCTACGGCGGCTTGAACCTCATCGAATTCAAACCCGATGGGGTGGAGGTCCACAGGATTCGTTTGCCCGACGGAATTGCACAAGCGCTGGAACGCCGACTTCTGCTCTTCTTTACGGGAATCACGCGGGACTCTTCGTCCATCCTCAGGGGACAGACGGACGGAATACTTCAACGTGACAGCCATGTACTGAGCGGGTTGCACCGTTTGAAGGACTTGGCCTACAAGATGGCCGATGTTCTTGAGCAGGGCAACCTGAGTCGGTTCGGGGATCTCCTTCACGAAAGTTGGATCGTGAAACAGACGCTGTCCCCAAAGATCACCAACAAGAGGATTTCTTCCTGGTATGACCTCGCCCGCCAGCTTGGGGCCAGGGGTGGCAAGATTGCGGGCGCTGGCGGGGGTGGCTTTCTCCTGCTGTACGTGGAGGAAGACCGTCAGGCCCCTGTCCGCGAAGTGCTTTCGACCCTGGGCTTGCGGGAGCTTTCCTTTCGCTTTGATCGCTGGGGTTGCCGGGTGATCCGCAGGGAGGGTTCAGAGATGACTCCGAAGGGGTATCTGATTGGCCTCAATGCCACGGTTCGTCAGCTTTCTGAGGAAAGCATCGAGCGGGTGATTGAGCTCCTGGAGTTGACGTATCGGAAAGGGCGTCAGGTGTTCATCATGGGCAATGGCGGTAGCGCCGCTACCGCCTCGCATTTTTCCTGTGACTTGTCGAAGACCGTGAGGGCCAACGGTAATCCCGGTTTCCGGGTCATTTCCCTGACGGACAACGCCGCTCTGATGACGGCCTGGGGCAACGATGTCGGCTACGAAGATGTGTTCTACGGCCAACTGGTTAACCTGCTACAACCTGGTGATCTGGTTATCGGAATCAGTGGGGGCGGGCGTTCGCCCAGTGTCCTCAAGGCGATTCAGTACGCCAACGAACGTGGCGGAGTGACCGTGGCCTTCACGGGAATGGTCGACGGCGGGGGGCCCTTGGCAAAGCTCGCTCAGCACGCCATCGTCGTGCCGAGCTCCAATTACCAGTACATCGAAGACGTTCACATGATGCTCGTACACCTGATGACCACAATCCTGCGCGACCGGCTGAGTAGGGAAAGCGAAGAGGACACTGAAGCAGTGTCGCTCAGATCCGAACCGACAATCCTTGAGGTCACGGACATAGCAGAGGGCCTAAGCGATGCGTATTCTCGTCATTACCACGGCGCACCATCCCAGGTATGATTGTCAGGCGCTCCTTTACGAATACTTCGCTGAACAGCCCGGAACAGAGGTCACTGTGGTGGCCCCTTCCAGCACCGACGTGACCCGTGGTTCTCGTCAGCTTCCCGAGCGGGAGGACTACGGGCGAGTCCACGTTAGGCGTATCTACACGGACATCCCCGAGATGTGGAATCAGCCGCAGATCAAGGCTGAAGAGTTCCGCCGCATTGCGGAGGATGCCAAGCCCGACATCATCTGGTGCTGGCACGAGAGCAATTACCCTTTGGCGGCATACGCTCACGAGGTTACCGGTGCTCCCATTGTGTTGCTGCTCGAGTGCCCCTCAGAAGGCATACTCAAGCGGAGTCGGCGGGATGGAGTGCCGGTCGTTCTTTCTTGCGTCCGTAGCCATCGCCGAATTGAAGAGGCGATGACCTGGGGTGGGCAATACTTCCTCCAGATGAATGCTCGAGCAGGCGTTCCCGACGCTTCCTCCTACTGGAAAGACAAAAAGCTGAACCGCGGCATTTTTGTCGGGAGCCTTGGCTACGGATACAAAGATCCGGAGCGATTCCTTGCCCTTCTGCCGGAACTTTTCGAGAACACCCCCATGGAGCAGTTCTGCCTCATCTCGTCTGGCAGTGATTTCCCTCGACGAATCATGGAGCAGTACGGTTCAAAATATCCGATCGAATATCGCCCTCACGCCACGCGGGAAGAAATCTTCGAAGAGATCGCCAAGAGCATGTTCAGCTTCACGACCATGCGCGGCGAATGGCCTGGAGCGTTCCCGTGTGAGTCGTGGGCTCTCAAAACACCCGTCTTCGCCGCGGGTGGCTCAATGGGTGGGATGATCCGTGATGGAGTGAATGGTGTTCTCAGCTTCGCCGGCGTGCGACGCCTGTACGAGGACCCGGATTTCTACCGGAGCATTCAGGAAGAAGGTTACCGTGGGTACGAGGAGGAGTACGCCACCGAGGCGGTTGGTCGGCGCTGTTACCGGGTTTTTGAGGGCCTGCTCGAGGGAAAGCTGGACGAGGTATGGGAAGAGCTGCGCTGGAAAGACGCCGACAGCAGGGATTCGGCACAAGGCTGCGAGGGGAAGGCAGCTCGCAAGCAGCGGGTCGTTGTAAGCTTTGTGCCGAGCGGTACCCGAAGGCTGCGCATCGGCCTTCAGATTCCCCGGGCAGGTACGTTCGACGGCAAAGTGTGGGGCGACGAGATCCTGGCGGAAGGCATCGCGGATGCCCTGAACGAACTCGACATCGTGGAGAGTGCTACCGTCTACACGCCGGTTACAATTCATTCCAACCTGGACCTCATCGTCTCTTTCTACCCGTACCCTGAGATGCTATTTGTCCCGGAGGCAGCCAACATCTGGTGGCTGCAAGCGGGCTTGCTCAGGGCACAGGATTTTGAGCAGATCCACATGGCACTGGCGCTCTACGACGACATCCTCGCGGCAGGAGCCAAACCGCTCCTGTGGCTGCAGCAGCAGGGGGTGGAGAACCCAGGACTGATGCTAATGGGTGCAGACCTGCTGATCTATCGCCCGCAGCCACCGGACCCGCGATTTGCCCATGACATTGTCTTCGTCGGGAACAACAATCGGACGCCCGAGCAAATTGAGAAGTACCTGGTACCTCTCGTGCCCCTGGGATTGAAAATCTACGGTTCCGGTTGGGAGACCGTGCCAGAGCTGAAGCCAGCTCTAATGGGGCCGATCCACCCGCGGGAGGTTCCGAAGCTATACTCTTCGGTGAAGATTGTGTTGAGCTTGCACACGGCGTGGCACGAGCAAATGGATGTGCCGACAACTCGCCTTTGGGAAGCTACAGCGTGCGGCGCAGCGGTGGTTTCCGATCCTCTTCCGCTTGCACAGACCGTATTCGGAGACGCAATCGTGTGGTCTGAGGGGGGCCAGGATCTAGTTGAGAAAGTGCGGGCTATTTTGAATGACTCCTCGGTCCGTGAGAGGATCCGAGCGAAGGCGCGGTTGTTTGCGCTCAGGTCGGGTGGGTTTGCCGGGCACGCATTGATGCTTCTCTCCCGATACGGACAGGTGGCTGATCCAGAAAAGCGCATGGCCCGCCGGGTTGAACGACTCGTCAACGTCGGGAAGGAACTCTTCGAGAAGGATCAAGTGGCCCAAGCTGAACAGTGTTTCCGTACCGCTCTCGCTCTGCGACCCGACTCCGCTGAGGCCCACAACGACTTGGGCGCGGCCCTGTGGCAGCAGGGAAGGAAGCGCGAGGCCATCGAGCATTTTCGTACTGCGGTTAGCCTGGACGGATACCACGGTGATGCCCTGGCTAAC
>CAYXFI010000200.1:0-7178 GCA_964464205.1 uncultured Cytophagia bacterium | reverse complement strand
TTGTAACTTCGCAACCGGTCAGAGCGACGACAGGAGTCGTCGCAGTCCATGCACAGTGCCGGGCCTAGCGCAGATCTTGGACTGCGAAGTGTCCGACTTCGCCACAACCGGATCAGAAATCGGATTGGCAAGTTTGCAAAGCGACGACGGGAGTCGTCGCACTCCGTTGCCAGGACTGCGAAGTCTCTGACTTCGCTTTGGTCGGACCGATCAAAACTCAGGGAGTCGAATGCCCTCCAACGGATACTCGTGCTCGATTTTCCGTATCCAGTCCGGCTCTTCCGCAAGGAATTTCCCGTAACTGCTGAACGGGTAGGTTTCCGGCGAGTCCGCCAACCCGTGTTTGACTGGATTCCAGTGAATGTAGTTCAGTCGCGCCAGATACGCTCGTTCCGTGCTCAAGCACGTGTCCCAGTAGTTCCACCAGACTTTCCGTCCGGGCGTGCGGTCCTCCCGGTTCCACTGGCGTGCAGTGTACCGGTGCAGGGAACCGATGAATGCTGGCAGGCTGTCTGCCCCGTCTTCCGGTGCACGCGCCAGGAAATGGTAATGGTTGTGAAGTACCACCCAAGCGATGAGGGTCCAGTCGTAGCGCGCCGCAGAAAACTTGAGGCTTTCAACCCACAGTGACTTGCGATGATCTGCCCGAATGTGCGGGCCACGTTTGTACGTCGAGGCCGTCACGATGTAGACGGCTCCGCTGCGGAACAGGTGCGGCGGCGTGTGGTGTCCTGGTTTGAAGATCTCACCGTTCCCCATTTTTGCCCCCTGGCTTCACGGGTTTGTTACACGGCTCGAATGGTATTCAATGGAATGCTGCGCGCCGCCAAAGCCGACTTTGCCGCCAGGCGGCAGCTTCCTGCCCGGCTTCTGCCTCTGGACCGACGGCGACGACAGGAGTCGTCGGACTCCCTCCAGCACGCCGGAATGGAGAAGGCGACGACAGGAGTCGTCGCACTCCACTGCGACGGAACGGGGCTGACCCACTAAAAGCGACGACGGGAGTCGTCACGGTGCGCGCCTATTTGGGCCCAAAGTACAGGTCCAGATCGCGAGATCCAAGGCCAAGCGGCGACGGGAGTCGTCGCACCCCGCCGCAACCCCGGACTGCGAAGTCTCTGACTTCGCAGGGCTTCAAAGCGACAAAGCGACGACGGGAGTCGTCGCAGTCCAGGTCTTCCGGGCTGGTGAGAGCGGCCGGGCTCTACTTCGGCTGGCCTTCTTGCGAGTGGCCCACGATCTTCTGCGGGAACTCCGTGCAGGTGCCGAGATCGAGGATCCGGATGTTCTTCCACCACACCTTGATCCCGCTCTTCGGCCGCGCGTGGACCTGCAACGCAATGAATCCCTCGCGCGTCACGCCGTCAATCAGGTAGGCACAAGGTACGCCGTTCAGCCAAGTCCGAATCGTGTTGCCGATCGCCTCGATGTGCAGGTGATTCCACTCGTTCTGCTTGAAGGCCTTCCGAGCGGCTTCGTTCAGCCGCAGATCGTACAGCCACCCACGACGAGCCTCGTCGTAGATTCCGCCGGTCCACGCACGCGGCGACGGGTCGATCTCGACCTGGTACCCGTGCACACGGCCGTTGCGGTACTCCGGGTAGCTCTGGCTGCGAATTTGAATCCCGGAATTCATCTCCGGATCAACCTTGAAATCCAACTCGAGAATAAAGTTCGCGTACGTCTTCTTGGTGCAAAGAAAACTGTTCGGCTCACCCTTCACCGAGATCCCCACGATGCACCCATCCTCAACCCGGTAGATCGCCTTTCCCCCTTTCTGCTCCCACCCGTTCAGAGTCTTACCGTCGAAGAGAACTTCCCACTGGGCATTGAGCCGGTTACCGCCGAACGCACTCGCAATCCAGAACAACGATAGACCCATGGTAAGAACCGCTCTGCGCATCGTACACCTCCTCTCTCGTCATGTCTGTTCAATGGTCCCTGCACCGAATCTCCCGGAGAACGCGGCGGGACACTAGCCTGTCTCACTCAACTGGGAAACGGCGTGCTCCATCAGTCGCTGGACGTACTTGTTTCGATCCTCTTTCAACGCGCGTTTCATCGCTGGCAGCGCGGGACGCGCCTTCTCACCGAGCTGATCCAGAGCGTTGGCTGCCGTCACGCGCACCGAGTCCTGGGGGTGACGCAGCAATTCCACCAGGACCGGTAGGCCGGCGTCCGTTTCGCCCCAGTCACAGAGCGCCTGCGCCGCCGCAATTCGAACAACCGGCGAAGTGTCGGACAAGAGCCGTCGCGCAGCCGCCCAGGCAGCAGGTTGACTCTCTTCCGAGCAGTTGGCGTGAAGCCCGACCATTGCCCAGTATCTCACCGACGCCTCGGGATCCCGCGTGAACTCCAGCAAACGCGGCACCGCGTGCGGACCAAGGGAGTCCAATTCCTTGAGCGTCAGCAGTCGCTGCAGAACATCGCTTTTCTGGATCACTTCCCACCAGCCGGGCTGCCCAGGACCCTGTTTCGCCTCCGGTGGTCCCGGAACCGGTCCGCCAGCGCGGTAAACCACCTCATCGCTCTCTTCGTAACCGATCCGGTTTGCCCAAAAACGTATCATCTGTCCTATCTTCAATTCCACTGGCCTTGTGTACAATTGCCAGCGGGCTGGTTCCGCCTCATCGAACGTGTAGGCAATGCGTGAACCCTCGGTGGGACAGGACGCGGCAACGCGAAAGCGCCCTCCGCTGATCTTTTCCACCTGGATCGCGGGAGCAGCGGTTTTCTGCCACTTCCCGCCGGGACGCTTGATCGCGTCAAACTCCGCTTCGGGAATCAGCCCAAGGTCCCCCGTCTCTCTCATCCAGTCTCGAAGAACGCGCCGAAAGCGCTCGAGTACGTCCCGGTACCCGGGATCCGAGGCAAGATTGTGAATCTCGAACGGATCCGATTGCGTGTCGTACAGTTCCTCCACAGGCTTCCGGGGCTGGAAAAACAGAGCCTGTGCCCCCGTGAGCTTCCCTTCCTCGTGAAGTCGGCGCCACTCGCGCATGGTGGGTGTTTGTTCCGAATACCAGATGTACTGCGAGTATGGCAGGTGCGGCATGAAGTTTCGGATGTACTTGAACCGTTTGTCACGCACCGCGCGAATTACGTCGTACCGCTCGTCCATTCGATCGCGAGCACCGAAGATGTACTGGCGGGGCTCGGCACGCTGGGGTCCAAGGAACGGTCGCCCCTGCATGTGCTCCGGCACTTCCACCCCTGCTAGCGAAAGCACCGTTGGCCCCAGATCGATGAAAGCGATCAGTTCGTCACAGACGCTACCGGGGCGGGCGGCATCCGGATTGTCGGGACGAGCCCACTGGCGATACTTCTCGGGCACGCGGACGATCAACGGCAACCAAATGCCGGAATCGTACAGCCACCGCTTGGCTCTGGGCAGACCACGACCGTTGTCTCCCCAGAAAAAGACGATCGTGTCCTCGGCCAAACCGTCTTCCTCGAGCTGCTGCACGATCTCGGCCACCTGCTTGTCCATCAGCGTGATCGTGTCGTAGTACTGGGCCCAATCGCGCCGCACGACCGGCGTGTCCGGATAGTACGGAGGAACTTTCGCTTGGTTTGGATCGTGACGCTCATCGGGGCTCAACGTTGCAAGGCGGGCTTGGAAGCGTTCACTGCGATCGCGTACTTTGCTCTCGTGCGTGGTGGTGAAATTGAACACGGCGAAAAAGGGCGTACCCCTGGGTCGGTTGCGCCAGTGGGCACTGCGGCTGTTTTCGTCCCAGGCAGTTCTCGGCGGCTGGAACTGGTAGTCGGTCTTCACGTTGTTTGTGCAGTAATAGCCGGCCGCGCGGAGGTACTCGGTGAAGCAGCGTACCCAGGGCTGAGGCACGGATTGGCATCTCATGTGGTGAGCACCGGTGGTGGTCGGGTACATACCCGTAATGATGCCGTGGCGCGTGGGAGCGCAAACGCCGGAGTGCGAAAACGCGTGCGTGTAGCGAATCCCCTCAGCGGCCAGCCGGTCAATCGTCGGAGTCACAGCGTACTCATCCCCGTAGCAGCCGAGATCGGGGTTAATGTCCTCCGTGCTGATCCAGAGGATATTTGGCCGGCGTCGTTCACTGGCCTGTTGCGGGAAAAAGCGAATGCGCGGCAAAGAAACAGCCGCGAGGGCACCCGACGCCTTCCCCAAGAACTCGCGTCGGTTCATTTGCCCAGCTTCACGACGGCTCATACTCTCGACCTCTCGTTGCCCCAAAATTCCCGGTTCTCAGTTCTGTGCGACCAGCGGGAATACAGCGCTCCGCACATTCAGCCAGCCCACGCTCTTTCGCGTTGCAGACCCTCGGAGAGGATACCGACTACCACGTTGGCGTCCTCGACCACCTGGAAATCGAACATCCCAACGCACAGGAAATCGGCGCCCCCCTCGAACGCAAAGCGGAAACCAGCTTCGGGACGCACGGCCCCGGCAGCCAGCACTTTGTACGCGATCCAGGGTTTATCCACTCTTCGCATGAATTCAATTACTTCATCGGGGTCGACGCACCAGTAGTTGTCGTGCCTGTTGTCCACAACTTCCACATACTTCTCTTCGGTCTGGTACGACCAGTAGTCGATTGGGTGGAGCGTTTTCATGTAGAAGTCGACGGGGATGCCCTCCCTCTCGAACACAACTGCTGTGCGCAGGCTGTGACCGGCTGTCCCGCAGAGAACGTTCCGGTCGCGAATGAACTGAATGACGTTCGCCAGGAGATCGATCTTTCCGCTTCGCACCCAGCGGTCCGCGATGTTCCCCTGCACGAATGCGCCGATGGCGCCGTTGTCGATAGCAATCCGAGGATTGGTGAACAGGTCGTCCTCCCTGGGGTACACCTGGGCAAGCCACTGGATCTTCCCTCCCCGGCGCCAGTATTTGTCCAAGATCCGAAGCGTGTTCCGATCGTTGCGCAGAATCGCGGTGTTGATCCCGCAGGCCTCGCAGATCTGCAGTGTCTCAATCACCTTCTCGTCCGTGAAATATTCCCTCAGAAGCGTTGACACGTAAATCAGATCGCGGGCATGGGCAAAACCGCTGATCAAATTGCCGCCGCAGATCAGACGGCTGATTTCGAACGAACCAATTCTGCCTTTGGGAACAGGAGCTTTGAGATCACGGATGGTAGCCAAGCGGCGGGTTTTCATTGTCGCCGTCGTCACGGCGTCCAGTTGGCCGCCAACGCGCTCGAGAAGACGCCTCTCCTCCAGGCTACGAATACCGTGAGCGTATCCGAAAGCCACACCAAACGCCGCTGCAAAAGGAACCGGCGTCAGGCTCTTCATCACCTCGCGGCGGCTGAGTCCAAATGCGTCGCTCGGGCTCGCCTTCTTGTCGCCGCCCTCAGATCGCCGTTGAACCCGCCCCCACAGCGATCTGGGGAGGACGGCGAGGCCATATTTCGTGTGACCGGTGTTCGTCGCCAACCACACAAGGGCCAACAGCTCGATGAGATTTTTACTGACGATCAGATAATTGCCTTCGGTGGGCAGTCCCTCGAGGAATCCCGGTAGGGCAGGCGCAGCCACGTAGTACAGCGCCAGCAGACCAGCACCCAAACCGGCGGTGAGGCGCGGGAACAGGCCCAACAGCAAGCCCAGCCCGATCAGAACGAGTCCCCACTCATTGAGGAAATCGACAATTCGGAGGGCACTCTGATGAGCGGCGAGCCAGTGGAAAACTCCCGCAAACAACCATCGAGAGTTCAACAAATACCCCGCCGAGGTCCACTCCGGGTCCAGTAGCTTCACGATTCCTTCGTAGAGGAAATGCCACCCAATGGCGATCCGCAACAGAGCAGCGAGAGCATCTGTTGCGCGCCCACCTTCCGAACTCATTGTTCAGTCCTCCCACGACACTTCGGGAACGTGTCGGCCAAGCCAAAGCATGACTAACGAAGGCCCCCTGAGTCGCCCAGCAATACCGTTCGGCTCTCTCAGGCTTCGTATGCCGTCCTCAGCCTGCAACGCCCGAATTGCCCCTGCCTGCGCCGGGAGTTCCACGAGTCAACCGAACTCTTCCCCTCACCCGCCCCGTGGCTTTGGCCCTGTGCACACCGTGCTCGAGACTCCCTTCACGCGTGGCTTCCCACGAATTCCGGGCCTGCCGTCACCCCCCAGGTATCTCTGGGCGGTTGTCGTCAACTGCCCCGGGTTTCGATGCCTGCCATGAGCTTCCGCAACTCCTCGCGGAGCGCACCCACTTCTGCTTTCTGCGCAGGAGTCAATGTTTCCCAGGCCAGACGGTGTTCCTCGTCGATGTCCTGAGTCAAGTCGTAGATCCGGCCGTCCGCGTAGACCTTCCAGCGCTTGCTTTGAACGTACACGGACCGGCCCCACCTGCCCCATTTGGGCTCGTAGTAACAGAAGATCCACTGGCGAGGCTGGCCCGGACGGCCCAGTATCTGCGGCAGAAAACTCCGGCCGTCCAACAGGAAGTCGGCCGGCGGGCGAGTTCCCACAGCATCGAGAAGGGTGGGCAGGAAATCGGTGAAATCCACCAGGTCCTCGCAGACGCGGCCGCGAGGGGCGCTTCCCGGCCACCAAGCGATCAGCGGAACGTGCGTCCCGGCGTCCACGGTCTCACCCTTCCGTCCGCGGACCACACGGTCACCCAAACGCGACACGATGCGTCTGTCCGTGCCGTTGTCGCCGGTGAAAAGAACCAGAGTGTTTCGGTCCAACCGGAGTTCGCGCAGCAGGTCCAGGATTTTTCCCACGATCTTGTCGGCGTAAGCCACCATGTCGGCGAAATAGCGCGGATCGTTGGCGTCCTTGTTCGATCGCCAGTCCGGGCTGTCGGGCGTGGGCCGAAACGGGGCGTGAGTGAGGACCATCGGGTAGTACAGGAAGAAGGGGCGGTCCGCATTCCGCCGGATGAAGTCGAGCGCGTACTCGGCGAAGATGTCCGGCCCGTAGCGACCCCCGATTGGACCCAGCACTTCCCCGTTCCGTTGAACCGTGGGATCCCAGTAGCGCGAGCCCCGCACGCGGACCTGCCACAGACAGTGCTCGTCGAATCCTGCCTCCTCCGGAAGGGTTCCCTCGCCCCGGTAGTGGGCGCCGCGGACCCGCCCTGCCAGTTGCCACTTTCCCACGACGCAAGTGCGGTAGCCAGCGTCGCGAAGCAGGTGCGCAAAGGTCTTCTCCCCGGGGCGGAGAGAGCCAAACTCGGTGTAATTGCG
>CAYXFI010000199.1:0-7208 GCA_964464205.1 uncultured Cytophagia bacterium | reverse complement strand
GGGGAGCGCCGAGATCGATCCGTCGTCGTACCCGGTGCTGGACGAGGTGGTGCGACTGCTGAAGGAGAACCCCGAGATCGAGGTGGAGATCCGCGGCCACACGGACAACACGGGCTCCTACGCTTTCAACATGCGCTTGTCCCAGCGCCGCGCCGAAGCGGTGCGACTGTACCTGATCCAGCGGGGCATTGCGCCGCATCGCCTCCGGGCGGTAGGCTACGGGCCGAAGGAACCCATCGCCTCCAACGACACGCCTGAGGGTCGAGCGCTGAATCGACGGATCGAGTTCGTGCGGATTCGCTGACGTTCCGAGAAGTCCTTGGAGGAGCCGTCGAGGTTCGCCGCCCGGTTTCGCGGCTTTGGCCGCTCAGATCGGGGTGCAGGAGCGAGCCCACGAGCTAGTCGCGGAGTCCCGCGGCGCCGTCACCTCCCCGAGCGCTCGTGCCGCTGCCGGGGTTGAGGAACGGGCGGGCGTTTGAATGAGTCGGACCGCCCTTCCCCATCTTTCGGTGAGGGACCGCCGTCGGGGGGATGAATCGTGTGTTTCGGTCCGACTAGCGTGCGGAACAGGGTTGCCGTAGCCAGCCTTGCCGCACCGCTGGACGACGGCCGGCCGTTTCCGGCTCGGGACGGGGCGCGCCCTGGCCTGACCACCGGCTCGCGGGGCAAGTGGCCGGGCTGCGAAGAGACCCCCACTGAGGGCGAACCGCGTGGAGAGCCCGGCTGGGCTGGTGAGCTCCGAGTAGCTTCTTCCCGGGGGAGAGAAGGTTCGAACGGGCAGCCTCACGTCACGGCCGCTCGAGGACGGCTCGGAGAGACAGCCGGTGTAGGGGTTTGCCCGCGGGGGCCACCCGCGGGAGACTCCGAAGGCGCGGAAGTGAACATTTGCCCCAGGCATCACGTTCCTCCGGAGACCGCAGATGGAGTCCAACCCACGGCGCTTCCTGATCATCCACGGTCATTTCTACCAGCCACCCCGCGAGAATCCCTGGATTGGCAAGATCCAGCGCGAAGCAAGCGCAGCTCCATTCCACGACTGGAACGAACGCATTCTGCACGAGTGCTACCAGCCCAATTCGGCGTCGCGCATCCTGGACGGACAGGGGCGGGTGTTGAAAATTGCCAACAACTACCGCCGGATCAGCTTCAACTTCGGGCCCACGCTGGCCGAGTGGCTGCAGCAAGAAGCGGCGGAGGTGTTTGACCGCATCCGGCAGGCAGATGCGGACAGCCGCGACCTCTACGGCGGGCACCCCAGCGCCATGGCCCAGGCGTACAACCACATGATTTTGCCGCTGGCCAATGAGAGGGACTTGCACACGCAGATCCGCTGGGGCATCGCCGATTTTCGCCACCGGTTTGGTCGTGATCCGGAGGCCATGTGGTTGCCCGAGACGGCGGCCAATCGGCGGGTGCTCTCGGCGTTGGCGGAGCACGGGATGAAGTACGTGATCCTGTCCCCGTATCAGGCCAAGAGGGTGCGGAAAATGGACGGCCGCGCTCGCTGGGTGGACGTAAGCGGCGGTCGGGTGGACACGTCGCGTCCCTACCGCTGGCGTGAGGGCACGGGCCCTGAGGCTCCCAGCATCGACATCCTGTTCTACCACGGGGAGCTCTCCCGGCGGGTGAGTTTCGACGATCTGTTGACCAACGCGGGCCGATTTGCTGAGGCCATCCTCGGTTCCTACTCGGCGGCGCGCAGGGACCAGCTTGTGCTGATCGCCACCGACGGCGAGACCTACGGCCACCACAAACCTTTCGGCGACATGGCCCTTGCCTACCTCCTGGAAATGGAGTTGCCGAAGACGGACGTGATCGTCACCAACCCCGGGCAGTTCCTTGAGCTGTGTCCTCCCACCTGGGAAGTTGAAATCGATGAGGGACCGGATGGCCGCGGCAGTTCGTGGAGTTGTGCCCATGGCGTGGGTCGGTGGTTCCGGGACTGCGGTTGTAGCACGGGTGGCCAGCCCGGCTGGCATCAGCGCTGGCGCCGACCGCTGCGAGATGCTCTGGATCTGCTGCGCGACGGTCTCGCCCAGATCTTCGAGAGAGAAGGGGGAAAGCTATTCCGCGATCCGTGGTCGGCTCGCGATGCCTACATCCAGATGGTGCTCGAGCGAAATCAGGAAACCGTGGAGGCCTTCCTGGGAGAGCACTGCCCCGGCGCACAAAGCCGCGAGGAGAAAGTGCGTGTCCTGAAACTGCTCGAGATGCAGCGGCACGCCATGCTGATGTACACTAGCTGCGGCTGGTTCTTCGCGGAGATCTCGGGGTTGGAGACCCGGCAGATTCTCCGCTACGCGGCGCGCGCTCTAGAGCTCGCCCGCGAGTTCGGGATCGAAACGCTGGAACGGGACTTCCTCGCGAACCTTGAGAAGGCGCCAAGCAACCTGCCGGAGGTCGGCAACGGAAGGGTTGTGTTCGAACGCTACGTACGACCGTCGGCGGTGGGCTTCGAACAGATTGTGCACGACTACGCGATGCGGGCCATTCTGGGTTGGGTTGGCCAGAAAGCTTCGGTTTTTCACTTCGATGTGGAGGCGCTGGAGACGCGCAGGGTGGAGGAGCACGGCCAATCGCTGCTCTTCGGCACGGTCCGCGTGGCCGACCGGGTGACCTGGGAGAGTCAGGATCTGCGTTTCGCGGAGCTTTACCGCGGGGGGATCGACTTTCGGGGGCACGTACTTCCGGCTCACCCCGACGACGATTGGCCGCGCCGCACGGCGGCGCTGGAAGCCGCGTTGAAGGAACCTGCGTTGTCGGCAGACCGGCTGCTCGACGCCATGGGCGGCCCATCGCTGCGCCTCAGCCACATGTTCGAGGACGGGCGGGACGAAATCATCCGCCGGCTGCTCAAAGAGCGCATCAGCGAGATCGCCGAGGCCAACGTGCGCCTCTACGAAGCGAACGAGCAACTCATCGAGGATCTGGCGGAGTGTCGCTACCGGCTTCCGCTGGAGTTGAAGACGGCTGCGAGCGTGACCCTGTCGCGGCGAATCTGCGAGGCGCTCCAGCAATGTTTGCCCGCAGTGGATCTGCGATCGTTCGAGCGGGCCCGGTACTGGTGGGAGCTGGCGGGCAACCTTGGCGTGGAGCTCGACCTGAGCGGGGCCTGCACGCAGGTGGAGCGCGGCCTGCATGACCTGATGGAGCGCCTGGTCCGAGAGTGGCGTACAGAGCCTTGCGTCCGGATTGTCCGGCTGCTCGAGATAGCACGACGGCTTCAGCTGGAGCTCGACGAGACGCCCCTGCAGGACTGGTTCTGGTTTACGTTGCGCCGTCGCCTTGAGGAGCTGGTGAACGATCTTGTAGAAGGCAGAGCCGACGAAACCCGGTACGTTCAAGTAGCGGCCCTTCTGCGCCTCGGGGCCAGCCTCAATTTCAACCTGGATGACCTGAAGGCGAAAGTACGTCCCATCGAAGAACGGCTGAGCCAGGACCCATCCTTCTGGCCGTAGTGCTGGGCGCGCGTTACCCAGTAGGGTGAGGTGCGCTCCCGCGTGCGGCTCCTCTGCACCTGCTTCGTTGCCCGCTGTTTCGGACCAATGAGAGAAAACGTTCCTCGTGCCCGAGGTCGTTTCCCAGTCGCGTGGGGACCTTTGAAAACGGGTTCTTCGGTGCGGTCCATACCGAGGCCCTTTTCCCGCTCGGGTATTTCGACATGGCCGGTGCCAGGGCGCAAGTCTGAAGGGGAATCGCAACTGAGGGAGGTACTGCATTGGTCGCTCGGACGGGAAGTCGCCTGCGCGTGATGCTGCTCGGAGTGGGTGCCTTCACTCAGGGGGTGCTGCGCGTGTTGAAAGAAGACGGAGCGCAGGTTTACACGTATCTGACCCGCGACTACGCCCACTACCCGCCCAGCCTGGAAGGGGAAGTGTTCCTTCGCGAGATGTACCCGGACCCCTGCCGACTGGTTGAGCAATTGGGGATCGACCTCGTCGTGCCGATGTCCCCTCGACTGGGCGCAACAACCCTGGGCGGAAGAACTCGTGCGCAGCGGCACCCCCATTTTCTCCCCCGTCGGCGAGGGTTTGCGTTTGGAGCGGGAGAGGGACTTTGCGCGCCGCCTCTGCCGCCGCTTCCGGATCCCGGTGCCGAGGGCCTATGTGGCCAGGAACCGCCTGGAGGCGCTGCGGATCCTCGAGGAACATCCGCGGCCGCTCGTCATCAAGAATCCCCTGTGTTCGCCCAGTAGCCCCATCCACACGATCCTCTGCGAGACGGCCGACGACACTCGCGCCTGGCTCGACCGCTTGGACTACGCCGAGGGCGTGTTCCTGCAGGAGTACATGGGTCGAAAGGAAGCGGGCCACATCGCGCTGGTGAGTGGTGGGGAAATCTACTCGCTTGTGACCAACCAGGAGTACAAGCGCGCGTTCACCGGGCACATGGGGATCGTGGCGGGCGCCCCGCTCGGAGGCATCGTCGAGCAGGATCCGGAAGATCGGTACGGGCTCGCGCGCCGATTGCTCCGCCCGCTGCTGCCCTGGTTCCGGGAGGTGGGTTACCACGGACCTGTGCAGGTCACGGCGGCTCTCAGAGATGGCAAGTGGCACGTGCTGGAGTACAACGTTCGTCTCGGGGTGACCTCTGGTCCGATGATCCTCCGGATGCTGGAGAATCCCTTGCAGGTGCTTTGGGATGTGGTGAACGATCGAGAATTGGAGATCCGCTTTCACCCGGAACGCCGGTTCGGTTGTTCGCTCACGCTTGCGGGCTACGGGTACCCCTACGTGCAAGTCACGGGACCTCGGCTGCCAGTTCGGCTCGCGGGCGAGATCGATTGTGACCTCTGGTGGAACGAAGTGGAGCCGGATGCGGAGGGGAAGCTGGTGGCTACGGGTCACCGCATTGCGGATGTGGTGGCCACAGCGCCCACGCTGGAGGAGGCCATCAGGAGGGCGTACGAAAACATCGGCAAAATCCGCTGCGTAGCCAGCTACTTCCGAACGGATATCGGCCGCATGCTGTGGCCACCCGGCTCGGAGTGAGGCGCGATCGGGGTTCGGTACCGAAGGTTGACCGTTGGAGGTTTTGCCTTGGCTTTTCGTCCCGTCTGGATGGAGATCGACGTTGCGGCCCTCCGGGAGAATTTCCGGCGCATTTTGGAGGACAAACGGGCCGGGGTCGAGTTGCTTGCGGTCGTGAAAGACCAGGCCTACGGTCACGGCGCAGTACGCGTGGCGCAAGAAGCTGTGAAGGCGGGGGCGACGTACCTTGCTGTGGCCACGGTGGGGGAAGCCCTGGAACTACGCGATGCAGGTCTCCGAGCACCCATTCTGGTTTTCGGTGAGCGACATCCTGAGGAGATCCCACTCTGTCTGCGCCGGAACCTGAGCTTCTTCGTGAAGGATGCCGACACGCTGGCCGAGGTGGAGCGCTGGGCCGCGAAGCTGGGAATCAGAGCCACGGTCCACGTGGAGGTGGACACCGGCCTCAGCCGACACGGCGTGCGCTGGACGCGCGCTGCCGGGGTCATCCGGCAGGTGGCCCAGAGCCGGGCAGTGATGCTGGAAGGGGTGATGAGCCATTTCGCCCAATCCGACGAACTGGACAAGACCTTCGCGCTCGAGCAATTGCGGCGTTTCCGAACCGTGCTGGCGGAAATGGATCGGCTCGGCATCCGCGTACGCTTTCGACACATGTGCAACAGCGGCGGCTTTCTCGACCTCCCGCAGGCGCATTTCGACTTGGTTCGGCTCGGCATTTTGCCACTGGGTGTCTACCCGTCGCAGGTGTGTCGCCGCATCCCGGGTCTGCGGCCGGTGATGAGCGTGAAGACGAGAGTGGTGCTACTGCGGGACCTGGAACCCGGCGATTTTGTGGGCTACGGGATGCACTATCGTGCCGAGGTGCCCCGGCGCATCGCGGTTCTTTCCCTGGGCTACGCCGACGGTTTCCCCAGGCTTCGCAATCGCGGCTGCGTGTTGATCCGCGGTCGACGCGCTCCCATCGTAGGTGGTAACGCGATGGATGCGACGATGGTGGATGTGACGGAAATCCCGGGGGTCGAACGGTGGGATGTGGCCACCGTGCTGGGACGAGACGGTGATGAAGAGATTTCGGCGCACGAGATCGCCCAGTGGAAGGGTAGCGTGTCCTACGACATTCTCGCCGGCTGGGGACCGAGGGTAGAAAGGGTGTACCTCGAGCCGTCACCCTCGGGCCGCGACGATGCTGGCGTGTGAGAGAGGCGGGTGGGGACGAGGACGCGTGTGTACCGATGCGCCGAGCATTCTTCCTTTCCCGGACGGGCGGTGCGATTGGGACGAAATTCTTTGCTGGCTGTTCTGCCAGTCGGGCGATTTCTCCTTTACGCTGGGGCGCGTCGGTTAAGATGGCCTACCCCCGGCGCTGGGAGACAGCCCCGGTTGCAGTTTGAGGCTCCCGGAGGACGCTCGTTCGGGGCTGTAGGGGGGAAGTTGCGTTTTGGTTTTGGCGTTACCGCCGATCACGTCGTAGCCGAGCAACGCTGTCGTGAGGAGCCGGAGTAATGAGGATCCTTTTTTCCGAGTGCTCGCCCGACTACGAACACTACATCTTCCCGTACGCCATCTGGGCGATCCCCGACCGCGGGGAAAGGCCCTCGCAACTGTTCGAGAAGGGCTTCCTGCCGAGTGCACGCGATCTCAGCCGGTTCTACATGTGCAGGCAGATTCGCGTGGAGCTGGGGCGCTTCTCCCTTTCGTCGGAAAATCGGCGGATTCTGCGGAAGGGTCGGGGGATCGAGTACAAGCTCCTGCCCAGGCGCGAGTTCCACTACGACGAGCGCTGGCGGGAGTTCTGCAAGACCTACACCGACATCAAATGGGGCAAAGATGTGATGACCCGCGACAGACTTGATGCTCTTTTCGCCTCGGACATTGTGAACCACGTGCTGCTCTACACCGACCGCGAAGCAGGACGGGATGTCGGGGTAGCCACGCTCTACCTGGAACCGGGGGTAATGGCGTACTACTACTTCGCTTTCTACGATCTCAACTACTACCGTCGCAATTTGGGAATGTACATGATGACCACCGCCGTTGATTTTTTCGCGCAAAACGGATATGGTTACCTGTACCTCGGGACCTGCTACTCCCGCAACGCCCTGTACAAGACCCGCTTTTCGGGAGCTCAGTTTTGGACCGGATTTCGCTGGTCCGATGACCTCCGTGAACTGAAATACCTGCTGCGGCGGCCCGAGCTGGTGCGTGACAGACACCTGC
>CAYXFI010000198.1:0-7209 GCA_964464205.1 uncultured Cytophagia bacterium | reverse complement strand
AAGAATTGAAAGGCCAACGTGAACCCAACGGCGACGATCCCTCTTCGGCCGAAAGGCGTGCGGTGGGCTCTACTCGTGGCAGCCCAATTGTTTCTCCTCCTCACCGCTTGCACGGACCGGAAGTATTCGAACCCGCTGGATCCTCGGAATCCCGAGACCCGCGGGCGGCCCGTGGGCCTGCGAGCCTATTCCGTCCGCGACACCGTGTTTCTACGCTGGCCGGAGCTGACGCTGTCAGGACTGAGAGCGGTTCGTGTGTGGCGAGCGGAGGAGGAGGCTGGTTTTCACCTCATCGCGGAGCTGCAAGCCGGAGCGAATCGCTTCGCAGATGCTGGCCTGAGGTACGGGGTCCGGTACCGTTACTACCTGACCGTCGTGGGCGAGGACTTCGAAACACCTCCGTCGGACACAATGAGCCTCACCCTCGGTCCAACGAGCATTCTAGTGGCCGACACGTACGCGGGCCGAATTCTGCGTCTCTCCCACGATGGCAGGCACGTCATCTGGGAATCTTCCTACGCCGCCTATCCGTATGATGTAGCAGTGGACAGGCGACGCAACCGGGTGTGGGTGCCGGATGCGCTGGATGCGTCGGTTCTCTGCCTGAGTCTGCGCTACGGAGATTTCCTCCTCAGAGCGCGGGGATTCTGGCGCCCGTGGCGGCTCAGCGTGGAGCCCAGTTCGGGAGCCGTACTGGTGGCGGATTGGCTCGGTGCGCAAGTGGTCAAACTGGATCGCGAAGGCAGCCAACTGTGGCAGGACGGTCGCGCCAAGCAGCCCATTGATGTCGCGAGTTCGGTCACGGGTGGCTACTGGGTTCTGGACCGACGGGAGAAGACGCTTCTACACTACCCGGGACCTTCTGGAGACCCGACGCGAGCTTGTCCGTTCGAGCTGCGCGATCCTCGCGGGATTGATGTCGACGGAAAGGGTATGAACCTGTGGGTGGCGGACGCTGGAGCGGTGTACTATTTCGATTATCGCAGCAGCTCGTGGCGCGTGGTGCTGGATGGGCTCACCAATGTGAGGGCTCTCGATTGTGAACCCACGGGGGAACGCTGCTGGATCCTGGAAGGAACGACGGGCAGTTCGCTGGCTTCGCGGGCGCTGCGGGTGCACCGCGACGGCAACGTCGAAGTGGAGAGCAGGGGTTGGTCCAACTGTACCGACATCGCCTGGGATTGGTACACCGGCGGCTGCGCGCTGGTGGACCCCGTCAATCACGAACTCATCAAGCTGGACGGGAACGGTCGCGTTGTGAGCCGCCACAGTGATTTGATTCGGCCGATGTACGTTGAGATCGAGTGAGCGATGAGTGCGACGCGTAGGTGGTCGCTGCCGCTCTTAGTCGCCGGAATCGTCGGCTTCGGGGTGTTTCTCTGGGTCACGCTCCGGGTCGATCCGCTGACCGCGGTGCGATTCCGGCTCAGTCGGCAGGAGATTCTCGATCTGGCCGCCCGGATCGCGGCCCCGTACCTTCCGCGAGGCGTGGAGTACGAATCGAAAGCGCATCTGGTTTGCAATCGGGACCTGCTTTCCTATCTGCAGCGCACCTTTGGCGCGCGAGGGGCGCACGAGCTTGCGGCGGAAGGGATTCCGGTGTTTCGGTGGCGCGTGAAATGGAGCAAGAAAGGAGAATCCTTCCCCGTGGATTCAAGGGCGCCGGATGAAAAGACCCTGGAGATCGTTCGCTCTTCGCTCATTGGGGCGCTATCCCTGGAGCTCGATACCCAGGGCAACCTGATTTCGTTGATGCGGGGGCCAGGTTCTGCAGATACGGGTGGCGTTTCCCTCGATTCATCCCGTGCGCTGGCGGAGGCGGCGGACTTTCTCCGGACGGCGGCCCGGCTGCCGGAAAGTCTTTTGCAGAAGCTGGTTGCCCGAAGCGCTACTTCCGGCCAGAGCGCATTCGTGTTCGTGGTGAACGACACGCTACGCGGCTTGGGAGTGGGGGTCACCCACGTGGTAGTTGTGGGGCGCGGTGGCATCCGCAGCTACCGGAGGGAGATTCGGATCCCCGCGGTGGTTCAGCCTGGTGGGATGCGCCCGTCCAGCGTGTTCGAGTTGCTCGGACTGATTGGCCTCGGTCTGCTAGGTCTGGTCCTATTCGTGCGCAGACTGCGCGCGGATCAGCTCGATCTGGTGCAGGGCGCCCCGCTTGCCGCTCTGGCCGCGATCGCCGTGGGCTTCGTGGCGTATGCGCAGATGGATTCACCCCTGCTATACTCGGTCGTGGCTCTCCTGTTCGTCATTCCGGCCGTGGGGTTCGTCGTTCTGGCTTTGTACGCGCTCAGCGACTCTGTGGGACACGACGTTTGGGCCGAGAAGGCGAAGCCGCTGGCGGGGTTACTCCGCGGGGTGGTTTTGACCCAGCCCATTGGGGAATCGCTTCTGCGGGCATTCCTCTGGGCCGGAGTGGCTGGCGGACTGCTACGATTCGTGGACTATCTCTACTTGAACTACGGCGGAGCGGTCCTGCTGGCCGATTCCCGGTTGCCGTTCTACTCGTCGTCGTACGGGGCGGTCCTCGCGGTCGCCGCGGCGCTGAGTGGTGCCCTCATCCAAGAACTGGCGATGCGAACGTTCTTGATCAGCTACCTGCGCCGCTTCGTGTCCGGCATCTCCGTCCTGCTCCTCCTCGGGTTCGTGGTCGGCAGCTTTGATTTCGTCGGAGTGAACCTCGGCCAGCTGGAGCCCGACGGTCTGCAGATATCGCGGGTGGGCCTGTACGGCGCAGTGATGACCGCCGCACTCGTACACGGTGATTTTCTTGTGCCCATTGTTGCCGGGTGGCTGTTGAGGGTTGTGTACCGGGGTGTGGGGTTCGCCGCCTCAGGCCTCGATGTGTCGGCCACTCTGGTGTTCCTGGCTGTGGGAGCTCTGTTTCTGCTGGCGGTTGCGGCGCTGGTGCGCGGGGGTGCGGGTGAGGTTCTCGAAAGGATTGAACCTGCCTACCTAAAACGACTGGCCGAGCGCGAGAGGCTCCACCGCGAGCTGGAGATCGCCCGCCACGTGCAGCAGACTTTTCTGCCATCAGACCTGCCCGCTTTTCCCGGTTTGGACCTGGCGAGTCGGTGCTCGCCGGCCACCGAGGTAGGTGGCGACTACTACGACCTGATTCCGCTCGACGAGCGAAGGCTCGGCGTGGTCATCGGTGACGTGTCGGGAAAGGGGATCGGGGCTGCTTTCTACATGACCCTCACGAAGGGCTTCCTACGCGCCTACACCCGACAATTCGCTTCTCCGCGGGAGGTGTTGAGCCGCGTGAACCAGCTCTTCTACGAGAACGCCGAGCGGGGCCGTTTCATCAGCATGATCTACGCTGTGTTCGACATGGGGACGGGTACCCTCTCTTTCGCACGTGCGGGCCACAACCCTCTGTTGCTACGGCGTCGTGAGGATGGACAGGTCCGCACGGTTGCACCACCGGGATTGGCTCTGGGACTCGCCCGCTCCGATCTCTTCGACCGGGTGACGAGCGAAGAGGCAGTCCGATTCTCGAAAGGCGACGTTTTCGTCTTCTACACTGACGGTTTCACGGAGGCGATGACCCTGCAGGAAGTGGAGTTCGGGGAGGGGCGTCTCGCCGAGGCGCTTGCCGAAGTTGGGCCCGACTGGAGCGCGGAGCAGATCCTGGGGCACCTCTTTGCGTCGGTGGAGGAGTTTGTCGGGAGTGGGGAACAGCACGACGACATGACCCTTGTGGTGGTGAAGATCGCATGAAAGGTCCTGCGGCTGGGAACATAGCACCCGTAGTGGGGCTGGATGCAGGCGAAGCGGCTGCGGCGCCGGGTGTCAAATGGCTGCTGCCTGCAGGCTTTGGCGCCGCGGCGCTGGCCGTGATTGTGAGTCTGACCGGTGCCGCGTCGGGGTCGGGCGTGGCGGTGGCTCTCTTCCTCCTGGCCGCACTCGCTTTTGGCCGGTGGGTGGCCGGGAACCCGAGCTTCCGGAACACGGGCGTGCCGGATCGGATCCGCTGGGCCCTTGCCGCGGCTTTCGGCCTCACCGGTGTGAGCCTCGGAGGTGAGGCACTGCTGTCGCCACCGGTGACCTTCGTGAGGCTTGTGGCGAGTTTGGTTCTCCTCAGCGTGGGTGGGGCCTTCTTCGCGGCGCTCCTGTGGACGCTGATCCGCGATTTGTCCTTCGTGCGCCAGAAGGCGTTCACGCGTCGAAACTTTGGGATTCTTCTGGTGTTCGCAGGGGGCGCCGTTTTCGTGCGGTCCCTGTCGGGTCACCTGAGCGGGCCCGCCACAAGCCTGGACGACGTGTTCCTTCTACTCACGATTCTGTTCGCCGTGATCAACGGCTTCCGGCAATCCTGGGTGCACTACCTGTTGCGTCGTCAGAAGCTGGCGGCATTTTGGGCTTCCCTGCTGGTGGCGATTCTGTGCGTTTTGGTGAATGGCAACGTGGAACAGCGGTTGGTATTTCACAATGCCGCTCCCTTCCGGACAGCCCTGGGGTTGACTGGCACGGTGGGGGCCATCTACTTCGGGATGTCGTGCTTGGCCCTTTTGCTTACTCTGCCCGCCGCGAGGGCCTACGACCGGCGGTCGCGGGGTCTGGCATCGCTTCAGCGTCTGAGCGAGATGGTAAGCTCCATCTTCGACGTGGAGAAACTGGTGCAGACCATCCCGCGGCTCGCCGCCGAGGTGACCGATGCGGATGCGGCGTGGCTGGAGCTGAGAAGGGACGGTAAGCTGCGCGTGGTGTCGGCTCTGCGGGTGGAGCCGGGGGAGCTGGAGGGGCGCCTGCTCGATCTCGAAGAGGGTTTGTCCGGCTGGATCCTGCGGACCGGCCAGAGTTTTTTGAGCCAGCAGCTCTACCGCGATGCTCGTGCGGGCGATCTCCGGAACGTGCAGAGGCGGTGGCAATCCCTGATCGGGGTCCCGGTGGCGGCGCACGAGCGGCGACTCGGGGTCCTCTACGTCGCCAGCTACCAGCCCTTCGGTTTCGAGCCGGAAGACGGGGAACTGCTGCTGGCTTTCGCCAATCAGTCGGCCGTGGCTCTGGAAAACGCGAGCCTGATCCGCGAGTCCATCGAAAAGCAGCGGCTGCAGGAAGAGCTGCGCGTGGCTCGTGAGGCGCAGCAGAAGCTCTTGCCGACGGAGCCGCTCGAGCTCGACGGGGCCATCTTCGACGGTCTGTGTGTGACGGCGAACGATGTGGGAGGCGACTACTTCGACTACTTTCCGATCGATCGTCACCGAGTGGCTGTGGTCATTGCCGACGTCGCGGGCAAGGGAGCGTCGGCCGCCTTCTACATGGCCGAAATGAAAGGTGTGGTGGAGACGCTCTCACGGGTGGTCAAACGACCGAGCGAGCTGCTCATTCGGGTCAACGAGGTGCTCTCGGAACGAATGGACCGGAGGACCTTCATCTCTCTCATCTACGCGGTTGTGGACCCCAAACGGGGCAAGGTGCGTTTTGCACGAGCGGGACACTGCCCTTTGGCGCACGTGATGCGCGACGGGACGGTGCGTTTCCTGGAACCAAAGGGCGTGGGAATCGGGCTGGTCCGGGGCGCGGAGTACGCTGGGCTGGTCGAAGATCTGGAATTCACCGTTTTGCCGGGTGAGACCGTTTTCCTGTTCACCGATGGCCTCACGGAGGCCATGAACCCGCGGGGGGAAGAGTTTGGAGAAGGTCGCGTGTCTCGAACGCTCTCTTCTTTGCGGGAGGCGCCCCCGGACCGGATGAAACAGGGCATCGTGCGGGCCGTGGAGGAGTTCGTGGAAGGGCGAACGACCCGCCACGACGACTTGACTTTTGTGATCGTGCGCTTTGGCAAGCCGGCTGGTTAGTTCGGCGGTACGGCGAGCCTCGAGGGGCTGCGACCCGAGTCTCTCCGGTGTGGGCTTTTCTGTCTGCCGCGGCCGACTGGTGGCGCCGGCGTGAGTGGAGCCAGATGGGGAGGCGGGAGTCCCGTTGAGGAGTGCGCGACCTGATGCCGCAGCCGAGCCCGCGCCCTGCGATTGCGAGAAAGCAGGGCCGAAGGGAAACACAGTTGAGGAACAGGCGAGGGATGCGTAGAACGGGGGGAGGATTAGGTGGGAGAAGCTGAGGATCAGGTTGTGGGCGATCGGTTGCAACGAAGGGTGGAGGAATCCGTACCAAAGTTGTGGACTTTCGGGAGGGCGCACCGATGAGCGGTTTTGAGATCCGCAGGAAAGACAATGGGGCTGTGTCCACGCTGTACATCAAGGGCTTTCTGGATGCCCACACTGCCCCGGAGCTGGAAAAGTGCTTGCAGGAGCTGGTAGAGCAAGGACGCTACCGGATTGTTGTGAACTTCTCCGACCTGTCTTACATCAGCTCGGCGGGACTCGGCGTGTTCATGGGATTCATCGAGACGGTGCGAAAGAATCAGGGTGACATCAAGCTGGCCAACATGCCGCCCAAGATCTACCGGGTTTTCGACTTGCTCGGTTTCCCGCTGATCTACGAGATCTACGATGACGAACGGGAGGCACTGGAGAAATTCACGGGCTCGGGGGAAGAGGGCCAGTCGGAAGGCTAGTGGGATGCCTGGAGAGGCGCATTGGTACAGCAAACCACATACAGGCTGAGGCTGCCGAGTCGCACGGAGAACCTCGAGCTGATCCGCGATTTCGTCTCCAAGATTGCTCGCAACGCCGGGTTCAGCGAAGAAGAAGTGGGCAAAATCCAGCTCGCGGTGGATGAGGCGTGCACCAACGTGGTGAAACACGCCTACAACGGGGACACGCGCAAACCCATCGATGTGGCGGTGCGGATCGATTACGATCGTCTCACTATCGTGGTGGCCGACGAGGGCAAGGGCTTTGACCCCAAGGCGGTCGAAATTTCCGATCTGTCCGAATACCTCGCGGAGCTCAAAGTCGGTGGGCTCGGAATTTACCTCATTCGAACTCTGATGGACGAGGTGGAGTACGACATTCGACCGGGTGTCCGCAACGAGGTGCGAATGGTCAAGTACCTGTTGAAGCCAGATGAGGAAGAGCGGGACGTGGGAGGGGGCGAAGCGGGTAGCGCCAGGAAGAAAGTGGCGGGGAATTCGCGAGGGTGATTGGGTGGCCCTGCGGGGAATTCCTGGGGTTTCTCGATCCACCATCGGCGGGGTGAGGACTGTGTGACGCAGAAGTGGCGAGTTTGCTGCCGCGGCTACTGCAACCGCCGACACGGTAGTTCGGTCGGCGCTCTGTGAGGGGGCCCGGTCGAGTGACGGAC
>CAYXFI010000197.1:0-7230 GCA_964464205.1 uncultured Cytophagia bacterium | reverse complement strand
CAGGGGCCAGACGGGTGCGGCAGTCGCGGAAGTACTCCAGCGTGTACAGGCTGGCGTTGGCCACCTCAGCCGGGTGCACGGAGTCGTTCATGATGACGTCGTAGGTTTTCCGGGTCAGCCGCGCGTAGTTTTTCCCGTCTGCGAAAACCGCGTGAAACTCGGGCCTCTCGAACACGCGCCCGTTGATGTCGGTGAAGAGCGCGCTGGCCTTCACGATTTCGGGCACCAGTTCGATCCCGTCGAGGTGTTCGACCCCGTACAGCGTGACTACCCGGCTGGTTTCGCCAGTGCCGAAGCCCACCTGCATCACCCGTCGTGGCTGCGGGTGCAGCAGCATGGGGATGTGTCCCTGCAGCTTCTGCGTGGTGCGCAGCTCGAATGCCGTGCCCGCCACCAGCACGTTGTTCACGCACACGATGCGGTTGTCGGGGAATTGGTGGACGGTCACCGTCCCGTTCACTCCCTCGTCGCAGTACAAGAGCTCGCTGCCTCTCTGGTTGAAATTGAACGCCCGCAGGAGGTAACCCGAAGGGAACAGGAAGAAGGCAACAACTGCGGTCGCAACGGAGACCGTCACCGCAACGAAGCGTTTCACTCGTTCCTTCCGCAGTTCCGTTTGGAAAAGCACTCCGGCCACGAGCAGATTCAGAGCTGATGCGAGGAGAAGTGCGGCCCGGGTGCCGAGGAGGGGCATGAGGACGAAGCTCGCCCCGAGCGAACCCAATACCCCGCCGGCCGTGTTCCACGCGTACAGGCGCCCCACTTCGGTCCCCACCTCGTGCTCCGAAGAGCCAAGGGCCCGCACCGCGATGGGGAAAGCGAGGCCCATCAGGAAGACCGGTGGAAACATGATCAGCCCGGCCTCGAGAAAGCGCATGGCGTTCCAGTGCCACCAACTGGTGAGGCCGATCTGTCGCATGGTCCAGCGGTACAGCTCCCCTGCGTGGCCCAGCCCCCAGAGCGAGGCCAGAGCCAGTGCACCCACGCCCAGTTCGATCCAGCCGAGCGCGAGGAGCGGGCGCGTGATCCGGTTGGAGATCCGGGAACCGACCAGTCCCCCCAGGGCCAAGCCCGCCAGAAACGTGACCAGCATAATGGAGAAAGCGTAGGTGGACGAAGAGAACAGGAATACCAGCACCCTCGTCCAGAGGACCTCATAGCAGAATGAGGCGAAGCCCCACACGAATGCGGCCACGAGGACGAGGCGAACTGTGCTGCTGGTACTGCGGGTTTGGTCCAGTTCGGGGGCAGGAGGAGTCCGCAAGGGTACACCCGGTAGCAGCAGGACTACCGCGCCGATCACCCCGTTCAGGGCCGCGGCCAGGTACGTGGATTCCCGCACGCCCACCCACGGCACGAGGAAGAAGCCCGCCAGGAAGGCTCCCACCACGGCCCCCGCGGTGTTCACTGCGTACAGGAGACCCACGTCGCCGCTCATTTGCTGGCGCGAACGCACGAAAGCCCGGGAAAGCGCGGGGAGAGTGCCGCCGAGGAGGGCTGTGGGGACGAGCAACACAACCAGGGCGAGAGCGGCTCGTAGTGCAGAAAGTCCCGCGAAGCCGTAGCCCCAACGTGCAATCACGAGCCTTTGGACGGCGTAGAGTCCATCCAATAGCTCGGGGAAAATCACGGCGTACAGGCCGATCCCGAGTTCCAGCAAGCCGTAGAGGCGCAGCGGCGCGCGGATTCGATCAGCCAGGCGGCCGAAGTAGCGCGAACCGAGAGCCATCCCACCCATGAAGGCCGCCAGAACGGTGCCGACGGCGAACGTGGTGTTGCCAAAAACCAGCCCGAACATGCGGGTCCAGATGACCTCGTAGACCAGACCCGCCGCTCCCGAGAGGAGGAAGGCCGTGAGCAGGATGCCCCGGCGGCTAGCTCCCAAGTCATGGGCGACCGACTGCCCTCGTGGTCTCAAGGTTCCCTTCCTTCCTCGCGGTTCGCCGCAGGGCTCACGCGACTGGAGGCACGCCGAAGGGCCCGAGCTCACCAGCGCTGGCTACTGGCTTGAGACGCTCGTCTCCGCACCCATCGGCACGTAGCGCAGAGGATACCGGCCCAGCACGGTGAAGGCGCGCAACACGGTTTCCACGTTGCGCAGGGGAACATCCGGGCCGATCTCGGCGTGGGCGATCAATCCGCCGTTGTGACTGCCGAACAGCTCGAACACGCGCCACACGTAGTCCCAGATCTCCTGTGGCGAGCCCCTCGGCAACAGGTACTGCCGGTCGATGTCGGACTGTACGCAAACCTTGCCCGCACAGAGGTCCGCGAGCTCCTCGAGCTGGAAACACGAGAACTGCGGGTTCAGAATGTCGACACCGATCTCGATCAGGTCCGGGATGATTTCCGCGATGTAGCCGTCCGAGTGGAAGAACACCACTTTGCCGGCGGCGTGAATGCGATCGAAGATCGTCCGGTACGCGGGTTTGAAAACCTCCCGCCACACGTCCGGTCGGATCATCAACTGGGTTTGGGTGCCCCAGTCGTCCATGTACCAGAAACCGTCGGCATCTACGTCGAGTTGAAGCTCAAGCTGGCGCAGCGTGTGCTCCAGGACGAGGTCCCGCAATTTCAGCACACGCTCGCGCTCCAGGGCGATGTCAAGCAGCAGCTCCTCGTAGCCGCGCAGGAAGTGCATCCGTTCGAAGAGTCTCCCACCGCCCGCGCGTAGAAGGATGAAATAGTCCTCGAATTCCGGTGGGCGCTTTTTTCCCCAGGGTCGATCCAGGTTCGTTTTCGGGTCGGGCGGGCTGTAGTCGGCGAGCCGTTGCCAGTCGGCCAGCGGGTGAACTTTCACCTGTCCCTCGACGCCGAGATCCGTGTTTTCCCACACGCAACCCCATTCGTCCACCTCAGTCCCCGGCGCGTAGTGAGACGTTTCCCACGAGTGCTGCAGTCGGCGGGGCGGCCAGTCGTGGGGATACCGGCGGAACAGCTCAAGCAGGGCGTCGCCGAGCCGGTCGTAGGCCCCCGGCAGATTGTAGTACCGGATCGGGATGCGGTCGGGTCCTTCGAAGCGCACGGCGCGGTACACTCGCTCGCGCGGAGTCATGGCGGTCAGTCCCTCCGAGTCGGTTCGGTCGGTTCCAGCGGCGCTTTCACGCGAATTTCCGAAAATCGTTCCGCAATCGCCAAGCAAAAACGCAGGCGATGCCGCGACGGACCGTGGCGGAGCCCAGAGGTTCTTGTTCGTGTTCTTGCCAACACTACGACGGTCTCGGTAGGAATTTCGAACAGCCTCGAAGGCTTTCACAACCGCAAGGTCGCGGAGGGCGGAGAGGCTAAGCCAAAAGTTCCCGCCGAACCCAGACGCGCACGCAGCTCGTTGTACGTGTTCCGTACCTGCCACAATCGCGAGGCCGGTCGGCTGGCTCCGCCCGTAGAATGTGTGCACAGTGTCCGCAGGCCGTGGCAGCTCAGCTCTCAGGGCGACCCGGCCAGAGTGCGTTGTTTTCACTCAGCCACGGGAGGAATCGTCCGGCATTGGCCAGCTCGACCGGACAGATCCCCTACCAGGCCTGCCGAAGTCATTACCCTTCCCTGCGCCGCTGCGGTCTGTCGCTGTGAGAGAAATGTGTTTCCCAGAGAACGCACCACGGGCCTGCGGTGAGAACGCGAAGCCCACGTAGCGGGGTCACTTGAGCAGGAGCATCTTTCGCCACAACACCCGGTTTCCCGTCTGAAGCTGGCACACGTACAGGCCGGTGGGCAGCCCCTGGGCCTGGAACCGGACCCGGTGGGTACCGGCTGTCAGGGTGCCGTCCAGGAGGCGGGCGATCTCCCGCCCTCTGAGGTCGAGCACGCTGAGGACGACGTGACCCGGCGCTGGAAGAGCGAAGGTCAGCACTGTCTCGTCGTTGAATGGGTTCGGGTAGTTCGGACCCAGCCAGTAGCCCCTGGGCAACGGCTGCCTCCCCCGCTCCTCGCCCGTCCCGGACGCGCCGTAGGTGAACCGGACGATCCGCGACGAGAATTTGAATTCGCCCACCCACAAAGTGTGGTCGTGGGCGCACAACGACGCAGGCCAGAACAGGCGGTCGCGACCAATGCCGGGTTCGGTGTCCTCCAGCGATCTCTGGCCGAGCACGACAACGTGTTTGGGATCCCCGGCTTGATCCATTCGTCTCCACAGGAGCACTTGGTTGTTCACCGTGTTGGCCACGGCCACGCTTCCGTCGAACGTGATGCAACAGGAAGGCAGATTCAACTGTATCGGTGGAACGCTCTCGATGCGAACGTAGGGGGTGGGGTCGACGGTCTCGCCGGCCCGAATGTCCGCCACCCGGAAGATCAGGGCCTGGGGACGCCCGTACATCAGGACGGTGGACAAGTACTGGCCGTCGCTGTGCAGGGAATTGAGGCCGCCCTGCGGAAACCGGAGCATTGCGAAAGGCTCTTCGTGGCCCGTCTCGGGCAAGCCCCGCCACACGGCGACGAAGTCCCGGTCGGCCACGTAGAGGTACGTGGAGTCCAGAGCTACGCCTCGGATTTCCTGAAACTGGACGTGCCCGATCCGGTCGGTGAACACGCGGCTGGGCGGCTCACCGTTGATTGGAATGTGGTCCCAGATGGCGACCTTGTTCTGGCCCGCCGCCACGAAGCGGTCCCCCCACAGTGCGTTGTCCCAGGGAGCGACGTCCCCGTTGCGCCGCAGGTCGATCTTCACGTCGTAGGGTTGGCCGCTGCGCTGCGGGATGCTCTTCCAGATGTACACAGCACGGTCGAAGTCCGACGTGGCGATCAGCACACGGCCGTCGGTAGCGAGCACCGGGTTCTGAATGTAGTGGAGGGAATCCAGGGTGTTTACGTAGGGCGAGGGGCTCCCAAGCGCCCAGTCCGGAGCCTGATCCCGGCGTGTCGGGATGGACTCGTACACGAGCACGTTGTTCCCGTTGTAGTTGTTGACGAACAGTTTGCCGCCCGCGTAGACCACGTCCGGTCCGTCGCCATTTCCGTAGAACGGGAATTCGACGATCAGCGAGGGTTTGTCTCTACCGGGACGCGGTACCGAGTCCCACACGCAAATGCAACCGAGAGCCCCGGCCACGAACTGTCCCGAAGGGAGTTGCACACCCTTCAGCCATCCGCCACAGGGAGAGCCCAGGAAGAAGTCGGGGGCATCGTCGGGGCCGCTGGGGAAGGAGTTCCACACGAACGTACCGGCCACATCGGGGCCGTCGCCCACGCGGGCGTTGTGGTCTCCGACCAGAAAGTAGCTTTGGCCATCCGAGGCGATGGTGCGGAGCGTCCCGAACTCCGGCCGCGAGAGCACGAAATCGGGCGGGACGTTGTCCCTCGTCGGGATGCTGTTCCAGAATAGCAGAGCGCCCCCGTGGGTGGCCGAGGCCACCAGTCGAGTCCCGTCCGTCCACACGCCCCAGGGCCATTCGTAGCGCATGGGCGCGCCGGGCGGGCTGAAGTCGGGGAGGCGCAGTTCCACATCGGCCGGTTGGCCGCTACGTGTGGGGAACTGCAGCCAGATGAGGATGCGGTCGTTCTCCGTGTCGCAGACGGACACGATGCCGTTCGCTCCCACGGACACGTTGCCGGGGAAATTGAGCCCCGCTTTCGTCTTGCCCGGCGCATTGGTGTAGAAGTTCTCCTGCCCCAGCACCAGGTCGGGAGGAGCGTCCCAGCGGTCCGGGAGTGTGTTCCACACCAAGACCCGGTTGTTGAAACGGTCGCACAGCAAGAAGTGGGTGCTATCGCTGGCGATCCCCGAGGGGTGGTTGAACAGGAGCGGGCCGCCAGTGTTGTTGAAGTCGATCCCGGAAAGCATGAGGTCGGCTTCCTGGCCCGTCTCGAACCAGGAGGTCTGGGCGGAACCGAGTGAGGAGAAAAGTCCGACCGTCATGAGGGCTACGATCGTCCTACGCATCGCCTACTCCAACCTGCAGTTTTGATCCAACATTTCCTGCTAAGCGTTCCAGCGCCTGCTTCCGCTGATATTGCCCTCTATGGCTCCGGGCCTGACGCGAGGCGGGAGTCTTGGCTCCGTAGCAGGGGTTGCGTTTGCACCGAATTAGTGCAGTTTCCCACGGCGGAAAGTCTGGCTTGTCTTTTTCCGGAAAGTGGAGATCCTGGGAAGGCGGTCAACCTCCTCAATTTCGAAGCCCAGCTTTTCGCCGAGTTCTTGCAGCATAAACGCCATTTCTGGATGCCGGACCCGGACTTTCTGAGGGATTTCCTCCGCCTCGATGATGTGCCATATCAGGACCAGTGCAGCTTTGTAGCGTGCCTGTGTCAGGGTGGGGATGGGATCCGCCACTTCGGTGAACAGTATGAGCCCCGAGACAGCGTCGGCCAGCACCGAGAGGTAGGGATAGTAGGGTCTTTCGCCTCGACCGGGCTGTACACCCTGCTCCAATGGATAGCTGTCCAGTTCCAGGATTCTTCTGGAAGTTCGGAAAGCGGACATGTGCTTGAGGACCTCCGGCTGGACCACCACCTGGAACCCAAGCGTGGTTTCGGGGGGACCGACTCGTTCTTCTTTCCAGGTGAGGGAGCCGGAAGGCTCTTTGACCGGGACCCGCACCATCATCTCGAAATTGGCGGTGGGGCGGATTGCTTCGAGATCGTTCTTGTGTTCCTCCAGCACTTGGATCAGTTGCTCTAGAACGAGAGTGAGATAGCGGGCTTCGGGGGCGGAAAGATACCAGGGGACGTGTCCGGGGATGTGGCTGCGGAAAAGCGGCCACGCTTTGCGGCCCCGGAACCGGTAGCCGAGGCTCTTGATCAATTTCAGGTCTTTGGTGGACAGCGTACTCCGATCGCTCCAGGTGGCGTTGAGAAAGTCCAGTTCGACGAACGCTTCGAACATTTGGTAGGACCGGGTTGCGCGTGCCCCGAGCTCCGCGATTCTCATCAACCCCGAGAATCCCTCGTCTCCCCGATACACGTGGACGGCGTACTCTCGACCCCCTGCCCCCAGGACGGTCACGTAGCCGATGTCGCCGGACTCCGGATCCTGCACGCCGAAGATGTCCATGTCGTACAGGTACTTCCAGGGTTCGAGATCGCGTACGGCCAAAAAAGCCTCAAAGAGCGCCTTCCACTCGGCCTTGGAGGGTTGCTTCTCGCCCATTGTTCGACTCCTGGCTGGGGGTCAAGTTTTTTCTAAGTGGGGCAGAGCCTCTCCCCAATGGGTGTCCCGAAGCGCGGCGGAGACGTTCCAAGTCCGCAGGCGGCAAAGTGGCACAGGGCCTCTGGGCGGTACGGCACCTGCCG
>CAYXFI010000196.1:0-7233 GCA_964464205.1 uncultured Cytophagia bacterium | reverse complement strand
TCGGATCGCGGCCGAGCCCGGAGTCCATCTGTTCTCGCCGTGAGGCAAGGGGCTTTGCACCTAGCTGGCATCCCAAGCATAAGTGTGGTTTGGACCCAACGTCAGGAGGGAGCCATGGACATCGCATTGAAAGGAAGCGCTTGGCCCGGATGCGAGACCTCCGGGTTCGTCCGGGTATCGCGCGGAATCGTGCGTGCGATGTGTTGGGGTGCACTTCTGGGCGCACTGACGACGACATTCGTGAGGCCGGCTTTTGCCGGATGTCTCGCGCGGGGGGACCTTAGGATGGCCGACGTCTGGTCTGGGGTGGTGGGTACTCCAAACGTGATTGATAGCGGCGACAGGGCGAGGCGACAGAACTCCCCGCCGCTGGTGAATGAAAACCCTGTAGCTCGTTCCGGAGGCCCCTACGTGGGATTCGTCGGAGTTCCCGTCGCCTTCGATGCGTCGGGTTCCTACGATCCCGATGGGGACTCACTGACCTACCGCTGGGACTTCGGGGACGGTGCCACGGGATCGGGCGTGCAAACCCAGCACACCTACTTCCAAGAAGGGGAGTACGACGTTGTCCTCACCGTTGATGATGGCCGGGGAGGCCTGGATCGGGACACCACGACGGCGTACATTTTCCCCCTCGGGCAATGGGAGCTTGAGCCCGATGAACACACGGTCCTGCTGGACCACTTCAACGACTCCACGCTGGCAGACAACCTCTACCCGCCGTCCTGCCTGACCTACGGCCCGAGTTTGCCCGGCTTGGGCAAATCGGCCGTGTTCGCTGGGGCTTGTCGGATCCGCTACGATCTTTCGCCGTGGTACGTCGTCACCCAGGGCGCCCGGGGCACGATCGAAGCCCTCGTGCGAATCACGGGCGACTATGGCCGCGATTTGATCATCTTCCAGTGGGTCGCGGCGGACAATCCGCCCTCAGGCGGTTGGATTGGACGCCTCCGCACGACCGACGACGGACTGCTGTACTGGTGGACCTGGGGCAGCGAGGCGCCTGTGGACCACCTGGTAGGCAAGACTTCTGTGCCCAAAGACCAGTGGACGCACGTGGCCGTCACGTGGGGAGAGGCGGGCACCCGACTGTACATCGACGGGCGGGTGGACACGGCGGCGGCTTTCAACCTCTGCCCCCAGATGTCCGCAGAACTGCACGTGTACAGCGGGACGGATTTCGGCTATCTGGATGAGCTGCATGTGTCGAGCGTGCAAAGACCGGGTGAGGAAATCTACGCCCACTATCTCCTCCTGACCGGGCAAGTCGGGCCGGAAAACAGCCCCCCGACGGCTGATGCCAACGGCCCCTACGTGGGGACCGTGAACGAACCGATCATGTTTGACGGGTCGGGCTCGTCCGATCCGGACGGCGATTCGTTGGTGTACCGTTGGTCGTTTGGCGATGGCAGCCGCGGCACGGGTGTGCGGACGAGCCACGCGTACGCCGACACGGGTGTTTACGAGGTGGTACTGGTGGTGGAAGATGGCAAAGGCGGTCTGGATGCCGACACCACGGTGGCGCGCGTGTCTGGGGTCGGAACCCGGGAGATCGTGCCGGATACGCACACGGTGCTGCTGGATCATTTCAACGGCGCCTCGCTGGGGTCTGCCAGTGGTGAGATTCAATTCGTGGCGAGCTGCGAGGGACTCGGCCAGGCGGCCCGGTTTGCGGACACCTGTTACGTCCGTTATGACCTCACACCTTGGTACCACTCCGATTGGAGCGGAACTTCACCGACCCCGGAGGGGACAATCGAGTTCTGGACGCGGCCCTTCACCTACCCGTGCACGATTCTCTGGTTTCAGTGGTACTTGAGTCACGCCCCACCGCAGGGTGGGTACATCCTCGGACTGCAGATCACTGAAGAGGGCAAACTACGGTATCGCTTCTGGAACGGCGTAGCTGGGCCGCCGGAATTCGAGAGCAAGTCGTCCGTCCCGTTGGAGCAGTGGACGCATGTGGCGGTGAGTTGGGGACCCGACTGGAGCAAGATCTATTTGAACGGCCGCCTGGACACGACAGTGGCAGGGAACGCCTATCCGGCCATGGGCTGGGGAGGGAGCAACTCCCTGTACGTGTACCTCAACGGATGGGGCGGAGATCTGGGATGCCTCGACGAATTTCACCTATCCCGAGTGCAAAGATCAGACGAAGAGATCTACTCCCACTTCACCCTGGTCACGGGTAGCCGGGGGAGGAAAGCGGAGGAGCTCCCCAGAGAGTACGATCTGCTTCAAAACTACCCGAACCCCTTCAATGCCGCCACGACGATCCGTTTCCGACTCCCTGGGCGAGACCACGTGGTGCTACAAGTGCTGGACGTTTCGGGGCGTGAGGTCAGAACCCTGGTGAACGGCGTAAGGGGACCCGGGAGCCACGTGGTCGTGTGGGATGGTAAGGACGCGAGTGGAAACCCGGTTGCGTCGGGAATCTACATTTGTCGCCTGCGGGCAGGGAGGAGTACGCTCGGCCGGAAGATGACGCTGATCCGCTGACCTGTGTCGCCCGACGAACGTGAATCTAGCGCCAGGGGCCCGGTCGGAAACGGCCGGGCCCCTGCAGCACGTAATTTGCTTTCGTCAGCGGGCCCCTTCGCCTTGACATTCACTGGCCGTTTTCGTAAAATGATGCGGCTCGTGATGGGATGCCTGAGGATCGGTCACTGCCACCGGAGGGAGGAACGACTTGGCGCGGCGAGCGTTTCGCCTTGCCCTTGCGATTGTGTTGGTGTGCTCCGCCCACTTACTGGGTCAGGAGAAGGTGTTGCGTAGGGGGGCGCTGGACGACGATTCCAAGTACACGAACGTTGGCAACATTGGACTCACCATCACCAACTACGGCACCCTCGGCAACGGCTTCAGCATCCCCGGCCAACCCAGTTGTGAATATCCCCTCGGCTCCGGAATTGAGCACATGTTCGACGGCGGTCTGTGGGTGGGGGCCCGCAACGCCGACGGTAAGATCCTCGTTACCACGGGGGCGGTGGACATTGCCTCGCTGCGCGACGTGGCGGCGGGCTTTGAGTTCACGGCGCCAGACTACGTGGAAGTGCAGCCGGATGGCAGCCGCAAGATCGTGGAATTCAACGTCACCCGCGAGCGGTCCAGTCTCTTCGGGAGTCGGTTCTACCAGCCGGATGCCATCAGTCATCAGGATTTCATCGCGGACTTCACCGACACGAATCGCTACGTGCCCGTCGTGGAGACAGTGGGCGAGGACAAGTACTTGGTGAACGGTCCGCTCATCCCTCAACACAGCCCCCTGGGAATTACCGTCCACCTTGAGAGCTACGCCTGGAATTTCCCCTTCGCCGATGCCTTCGTGATTCTGAACTACACGATCAAGAACGTGAGCGGTGGTCCGCTCTACGACGTGTACGTCGGACTGTGGGCCGACCTGGTGGTGCGCAACACCAACATCACGCCGCCGCGTGTGGGGGGACCGTTCTACCAGCACGTGGGCAACGGCTACATCGACAGCTTGAACATGGCCTACGCCTTCGACTACGATGGAGACCCGGGCTTCACGGACGACGGCCTGTACGTGGCCCTCAAGTTCCTGGGCTCCGATCCACCCCAGACCAGGACCACGTACAATGCTTGGTTGTTTCGTAATACGGCCGAGCCGGTTTTGTTTTCTCCGTCGGACGATCTGGAACGCTACATGAAGATGAAGGAGAGCCTGCCACCGTCCGTGCTGGACCAACTGAACGAGGGGCCCGGCAACTACATGACCCTGCTCTCAACTGGCCCCTTCGAAGTGATCGAGCCCGACTCGAGCATCAACGTGGTGTTCGCCGTCATCTGTGCGCCCAAGTATGGCACCGATCCCAACTCGGCCGACACGCCGCAGGCCAAGCGCTACCTGCTGACCAACGCCGAGTGGGCGGACCGAGCCTACCGCGGGGAGGACCGAAACAACAACGGCATTCTGGATCCCGGGGAGGACATCAACGCCAATGGCAAGCTCGACCGCTACGTGCTACCCACACCACCCACGCCCCCGCGGGTGAAGCTGGTTCCCGGCGATGCCACCATCACGATCTACTGGGACGACATCTCTGAACACTCTCTCGATTTGATCACCGGTGAACCGGATTTCGAGGGCTACAGGATTTATCGATCCAAAGTGGGAGAAGATCTACCCGGGCACGACCTGCTGAGCTCGCTGGAACTGATCGCCGAGTTCGACAGCGTGGATGGCATCGGGTACGACACCGGCTTTGAGCTTGTGCGTTTGCCAGAACCGGTGAGTTTCGGCGAGGTGGCGGAGAATCCTTTGACGGGAGAGCTCGAACCCATTGTCTACAAGTACAAGTTTGTGAACAGGGACCTGCTGAACGGCTGGCAGTACGCCTACGCTGTGACGGCCTACGACCGGGGCAATCCGGAGGAAAACCTGCCCAGCCTCGAGAGCAATCCCCTGGTGACGGCCAAGAGAGCTGTCCCCGGGACCCCGCCGGGGGATCTGGAGCAGCACAAGGTCGGCGTCTACCCCAACCCCTACCGTGCGCACGCCGCGTGGGACGGCCATTTGGAGCGGGATCGCAAGATCTACTTCTACAACCTGCCGGCCCGGTGTGAGGTGCGCATCTACACCCTGGCGGGTGACGAAGTGGACCGCTTTGTCCACGAGGGGGCCACGTACAGCGGGGACGACATCCAGTGGTTCCGGAAATTCGGGGGCGAGAGCCGGGCGATGCCGGGCGGACTTCATGCCTGGGACCTGGTCACGCAGCACGACCAGGCCATCGCGAGCGGGCTGTACCTTTTCACAGTCAAAGACCTGGATACCGGGAAGGTACAGCGGGGTAAGTTCCTGGTGATCAAGTGAGCGTTGGGACCAAGGTGAGGAGGAGTGGAGGAGATGAGACGAGAGATTGTTTTGCTAACGGTCGGGCTCTTGCTGTTGCCGCTGCTCGCAACGGCCCAGCAGTATCCGCTCGTGAAGGTGCAGGACATTCAGAAGGTGACCGATTTCACGGTCCGGGATGATGATTCCCCGATGATTGGGGACACGGTACGGGTGGAGGTAGTTGCGGTCGGCGGGCCGCGTTCCCTCTGGGTTGGTGCTCGCTGGGCTTTCTACGCCTACCAGGACACAGTGGACGAAAACGGACGGCAGGTGCCCTGGACCGGCATCATGGTCATCCAGCACGATACTTCCAAAACTGGCACGCTGATCAACGCCGTGCAGCCGGGCGACAAGATCATCGTGACGGGCGTGGTGGCGGAATATCCAGGTAGTCCAGGAACGTTCAGTCAGACTCAGCTCGAAGTTCTGACCAATCCGGAGATCCCGGTGGAGTTCGTCGGCTACGTCGATCCGGCCAATTTCCCCAAGCCGGTGGTCCTCACCGAGGCCGACCTCGAAGACTTGGAGGGCGCGGAGAAGTGGGAGGCCTGCCTCGTTCGGGTGGAGAATCTGACGGTGGTCAACAACGACCTCCCCGGTGGCACGATGCTCCTGCAGGGTCCGACCGGCCAGGTGACCGTGGATGATCAGTACTGGTTCTTCCACGGCCCGATGATCGCGGGCAACAACCCTTGGCCGGTGCCTGGCACCAGGCTGAACGTGACGGGTCACGTACGCGACTACGATCAGCACATGATTGCCCCGCGCACGGACGCCGACCTCGAGATCCTCACCAATCCGCCCGTGATCTCGAACTGGACCCGTGACCCGGCGGCACCGACCTCCGCGGATGCCGTGAACGTGACGGCGCAGATCACCGACAATGGCACGGTGGACAGTGCTTTCGTGGTCTATTCCGTGGACAACGGGCCGTTCCAGGCTGTTCAAATGGCTGCCGATCCAGGTGACTCGATCTACACCGGCACAATTCCTCCTCAGGCCGACGGCGCTTTCGTGAAGTACTACCTACGCGCCGTGGACAACGACGGCGACGTTGCCGTCATGCCCGACACGACGGGAGGGATGTTCTTCTACGTGGTGCGGGATGGTGGATTGAGCATCGCGGACGTGCAGTGGACGCCCTTCGAGTACGACAACTCGGGCTACGAAGGGCTGGAAGTGACGGTTCAGGGAATCGCGGTGACGGACACGAGCGACTTCCCGGGCTACTACGTGCTGATGGACGCGGCCGAGCCCTGGCACGGGATCCTGGTGCGCGATGCGGCCCACACCGTGAGGCTCGGCGACGAGGTGCGCGTCACCGCCACGGTACAGGAACGCTACGGGATGACGCGCCTCAACTACGTGACCGATTTTCAACTGATCAGCGTGGGCAACGAGATCCCGGGGCCGATTGTCGTCAACACCGGGGACCTGGCTACGGGCTCGCCCACGGCCGAGTCTTACGAAAGCTGCTTCGTGGAAGTGCGCGACGTGACGGTCACAGTTCCGTTCCCGGATGCACCGAGCAACTACGGCGAGTTCGTGGTGGATGACGGAACCGGCGGTGTGCGTGTGGACGACATCGGCAACTTCGGCGGTCAGACCTCCGACACGACCTTCCACGAGGGCGACAAGATCAGCATCCTGCGCGGGATTCTCTACTACACCTACGGCAACTACAAGATCGAGCCGCGCAACGAGGGTGACGTGATCGGCCACACCACAGGCGTGGCCACGGCTTCGGGAACGCCGCACACCTACGAGCTGAGCCAGAACTACCCGAATCCGTTCAACCCCTCGACGACCATTCGGTACGCGGTGCCGCAGCCGGAACATGTGAAACTGGACGTGTTCAACATCCAAGGGCAGCGCGTGCGCACGCTGGTGGATGCGCAGGTGGCGGCAGGACAACACGTCGTGACCTGGGACGGGCGCGACGACGCGGGCCGCCCGGTGGCCACGGGTCTGTACCTGTACCGGCTGCGCGCCGGTGAGCGGGTGTTTCGGAGGAAGATGTTGCTGCTGAAGTAAGCGGACATCGCGGCTGGCGGCACTCCTCCCTTGGGGTGCCGCCGCCGGTATGGAGGTCGGCGGGACAATCGTTGACAGTCGGCCGTATTGTCCGGCAAGGGTAAGTGGGCAATGAAAAATCCACTTACGTCCATACCCGCGGACGAAATCGCAGAGTTTTGCCAGCGGTGGAAAATCGTCAGACTGGCGGTTTTCGGCTCGGCCCTACGGGACGATTTCGGGCCGGATAGTGATGTGGACATCCTTGTCGAGTTCGAGAAAGACGCCGAATGGAGCCTGCTGGACCACGTCCAAATGCGGAAGGAGTTGCAGGCATTGCTGGGCCGTGAGGTAGACCTTAT
>CAYXFI010000195.1:0-7302 GCA_964464205.1 uncultured Cytophagia bacterium | reverse complement strand
AAGATGGCAAGCCTCGGGAGGCTATGATCTTTGAGACGACGCGGAGCGCGCCTTGGCCCGACAGGAGGGCGATCTGGGAGGCTCAGATCGGCGGGATGGCGCGTGTGCAAGAACGGAATGGCGCGGCCGGAGGCGCGCTTTCGCGAGAAGAAATGTTTTTGTGGCAGACTCTCTCCGTCTGTAACCACTCCAGTCCCTCTGCTGTTTGTTGCAGCCTGCGTGGCAAGCCAGATTTTGCCTCTCTGTTTCCTTCCGCAGTGTCAGCCCTGTCAGGCCTGAGTCTATCCAACAAGGTGGGAGCGTCGACATGAGGAAATCCACCCTTGTTCTATTGCTCGGCATCTTGATGGTGCTCTTGGGCGTTGTGGTTCCGGCTTTGGCTGGTGTCACAGGTAAGATACGCGGCACAGTGCGTGACCAGGAGACAGACGAACCCCTGGCGGGGGTGAACGTGATCATTTCTCAACGCTGGATCGGTGACGAGCTCGCGGACTTGCCCGCTCCGATGGGTGCGGCTACGGACGAAAACGGCGAATTCATCATCCTGAACGTACCGCCGGGTACCTACAACGTCACCGCTCAGATGATCGGCTACGCTCCGGAGACGCAGGAGCGGGTCAAAGTGTTTGTGGACCGGACAACGGTACTCAACTTTCGGCTTCAACCGAGGGTGATCGAGCTCGGTCAGGTGGTGGTGGAGGCGAAGCGCGACTTGATTCAGGTGGACGTAGCCGGGACTGAGACGTACATCACCGAAGAACAGTACACGAAGACGCCGTTTGCCAACCGGGTGGAAGACATCCTGGGCCTGCAGTCCGGCATTTCGGGCAACATCATCGAAGGGGAGATCAAGATCCGCGAGGGCGAGACCCACGAAATCGGTTTCATGATCGACGGCGTCTACATGGTTGACCGGAAGTTCAACCGGCCTGTGATCACGATCAACCCCGGCATTGTCCAGGAGATCAAGGTCATGCGGAACGGGTTCATGGCCGAGTACGGCCAGGCCCGCTCTGGCATGATCAACGTGGTCACCAAGGACCCGAGCGAGGAATTTCACTTCAACATCGACTATCAGTACGATCCCCCGAACCGACCCCACTACGGGCGCAGCATCTTCGATCGCAGGAGCCGCTGGGAATACCGGCTGATGGATGGGCCCAAGGCTTTCGAGGGGGACACGCTGATCCTCAAGGAAGGGCGCCAGGGGATCATCAAGACGTGGATTGGTTGGAACAAGTTCTCAGAAAACCTGATGAGCGACGGGGATCCGAACAACGACCTCACCCCGCAGGAAGCCTACGAACTGTGGAAGTGGCGACACCGTCCGCGGAAGTACGGACATCTGGCGGGGCACAACGTGGATTTCAGCTTGTCGGGGCCCGTACCTCTGCTGCCCCGGACGCATTTCCTGCTGGGCGGCAAATACGAATTCCACCCCTTTTTCATCCCCCACGCGCGGAAGGGCTACGATGAGCGGGTGGGATCATTGAAATTGGTGAACCGGCCGGGGCAGAACACCAAACTGGTGTTCGACGGTTTGTACTCCGAGGTCCGCTCCGTGACTCAGGGGAGTTCGACCAGTAAGTGGAGCAACGAGGACAGGATCTCGTACAGCGGCGGTGGCTACGAGCTCTACTACCCTTACTACAAGCCGGTCATTGACCGGTACACGAGCATGTTTGGGCTCAAGTGGGTGCAGACAGTTTCGCCCCGCCTGTTCTACCAGTTCAATGTGGGCTACTTCTACGTGAAGTGGAATGTGGGACGGCCCGATTCGGCCCGGGCGAAGGACGGTCGCTATTTCCACGGGCGGCTGTACTACGACCCGCAGTCCGGTTGGATTCCGCGTGAAAAGGGCTACGACGATCTGGTCAGCGGGTACCGGATGTACGGTGGAGCGCTGACCTGGGACCGCTCCTACAATCGCCGGTACCAGGTGGAAGCCAGCATGACCTACCAGGTGTCGGCGAACCATGAGATGAAGACGGGCTTCCAGTTCTACTACGACATCCTGCACGAAGACCGGGTCCACTGGCACAACGAAGATTCCACGCAGAAATTCATCCGATTTTTCCATGTGAAGCCCATCACCTTCGCTGCCTACTGGCAGGACAAGATCGAGTTCAAGGGGATGGTGGCCCACGTGGGCTTGCGTCTCGACTACTACAGCACCAACAGCGATGTATGGGACGTGCACGCAGCGCTCAGCTACCCGAACGACCGTGCCATTTTTGAGGCGGTGCGGGACGGCACCTACCCCAAGGTTCGGGCGAAGCCGCTGGTGTACCTGAGCCCGCGTATCGGCATTGCCCATCCGCTGACAGAGAACAGCAAGATCTACTTCAACTACGGTCACTTCGTGCAGGAGTGTCCGACCGAGGCGATGTACTCCTCCGTGCTCGACTACGCGAGACCGCGGATGCAGTGGCTCCCGAACAGCCAGCTTTCGTGGCAAAAGACCATCGCCTTCGAGCTGGGATACGATCACAACATTCGAGATTGGCTTCAGCTCCACGTCGGCGCATTCTACAAGGACTACCACGATCAGGTGAGCGGCATGGTGTACGCTCACTCGGATCAGAGTCTGATCGTTGAGTGGGCAAGCCAGCGGGAAAACCGCGAGATTCGAGGCATCGAGATCGAGCTGCGCAAGGCGATTGGCCGCTACGTGCGCGGCTGGATCAACTACAACTGGATCAAGAAGAGCGTGATCGATCTCTCGGTGCCAAATTTGAGCCAGATCCCGATCATCACGGATGACCCCACGGTGGGTGTCCACGGTGAGCTGTTCGGCGTGCCCCGACCCATCATCCCCTTCATCGCACCGAACGCGCGCGGTGTGATTACGTTCAGCTTGCCGGAGGGCTGGGGGCCGCGTATTGGTAAGTACTCTCTTTTCGGCAATACCTACCTGAGTTTTCTACTGTACTACCAGGGCGGGGCCCAGCGAAAGCATCCGAACCGGCAATTCCGCGATGCGCATCCCGACGTGCGTTTCAAAGAGCTCGACCGGTACTGGGCGAACATGCGGCTGGGGAGGTACTTCAAGTTGTTTGGTCTGAACGGCGAGCTTTACGTGGACGTGAGCAGCATTTTCCACACCAAGTACCGGTACCCGCCCGGCGGCAAGGCGGGTGAGGACTACTACGATGACCTGTACTTCACTGGCCGGTTGGACAAGGTCGGCACCGACAAGGTGTCCGATCCGCTGATTCTGCGCACTGAGTCGGACAACGTCTACTGGGCCAGGCTGAAGACCGTCATCTTTGGATTGAGGCTGAGCCTGTAGTGCGGAGAAACTGGAGGGACTCAATGAGCTGGCGCACACGCAAATCCCTGATCCCCGCGATTCCTCCGCTTTTGATTCTGGCATCTCTGGTGCCTGCGTTCGCGCAGCAGGCCCACAAGAGTCACGAGATCGGGCGTTTGTGGGACACCATTACTCCGGTGTGGTCCTTGCCCGAATACAATCCGATTTCGGATCAAATGTGCTACCCGGGCGGCGATTTCTTTTTCCAGACCCGGAAGAATCTGGAACGTCGCGGAATCTGGATCGGAGTCAAAGACTGGACGGATAAGTTCGGCACTTTCAAGCCGCACTATGTCAGCGAAGGCGGGTACATGAACCACGAGGCCCCCGGGATTCTGTTTCCGATCAAGAGCAAGAAATACGTGCGCAATCGGTTGTCGATCGTGAAGGTGAACGGAATCCAGGAGACGCGCCTGCTGGACTCGCGGTCTGGCGCGATCCGCCGATCGAAGCTGGCCTCGGATGAGCAGATCAAGGTCATTTGGGCCACAGATGTGGGGATCGAAGTAACGCTGAATACTTACGCGTTCGCCAATCGCTTGCACGACAGCTACATCATCCTGGAATTCACGTTCAAGAATACCGGCAACGCTGACGGGGATCCAAGTACCATCGAGCTGCCCAACCAGAATCTGCACGAGGTCTACTTCGGCTTCTGGTTCAAGTTCATCCCCAGCGGCGACATGGGGCACCAGCAGATTCGCGAATTCGACGATTGGGTCCACTACATCGGGAATCAGCCGGGCGACACCCTGCGTGGCCTGTGGTACTGCTACGACGGCGATTCCCAACGAGACCCGCGGGATGACGTCGGCGATCCGGACCAGACCACGGGTGAGTTTCTGGCGGTGCAGTACCTGGGAGCGGGACTATTGCACGCGGACCGAGCGTACAACGACGAGTCCGACGATCCTAACCAGCCCTACACGGTGGCCTACCGTACCCCTCGGACCGTGCGTTCCCACCTCAAAGGCGACGACGAGTTCACCCTCTACTCCGAGTTAGCCAGCGGGGAACAGAGTCGCGGCACGGACACGGGTGAGTTTGCCGCACCGTGGGACCCGCAGATTCAGGAACCTGTCGTGCTGATGGCTTTCGGTCCATACGAGATCCCCTTCGGAGAAGACGTGCGGATCGTGCTGTACGAAGTGGCCGGGGCCATCGATCAGCAACTGGCGATGGAGTACGGTCAGGCGTGGGCGGCTGGGAAGCTTGAATACAACGGGCTGACGGGCGACGAAGCGAAAAACGCCATCGTTGGCACTGGACTCGACTCGCTGTTGCTTTTCGCTTCGCGGGCTGAGCACACCTGGCAGAACGGACTTGCTTCGGTGCCCGACGGTCCCCCGCCGCCCAACCTGTACATCGACGCTGGTCCCGGTAAGGTGACGCTGCACTGGGATCCGGTGCACGACAAACCCGATCCCGACACGGGCGAGCTCGACTTTGCCGGATATATGGTGTATCGAACGGAAGATCGGTACACCTTCCCCTACCGTCTGATCTGGAGGTGCGGAGGTGACACCGGCATTCCCGACACTACCACCGTGTTCGTCGATCGGAACGTGACCCGGGGTCGGAACTACTACTATTACGTTGTGGCCTACGACAAGTATGGCAACACGTCCAGCCACTACTACAACCGCAACTACCAGTACGCGGCGGTCCCTCTGGATGCGCCTCACACCAAGCTGGACTCGATCTTCGTGGTGCCCAACCCCTTCCACGCTCAGGGTTTGGCGTACGGCGGGACGATTCAAGAGGACTACACGGAGATCCCGCGGAAGGAAGACCAGATCATGTTCGTAGGTCTACCGGCCAAGGCCATCATCCGAATCTTCACCGTGCACGGAGACCTGGTGGCCACCCTGCACCATCCCAATCCGGATGACCCGAGGTCGGTGCCGGGTTCGGCGGACGAAGCCTGGTTCCAGATCAGCTCGAGCTGGCAGACAATCAAAAGTGGTGTGTACTTCTACCATGTGGAAGGGTGGGACGAGAACGGCAAGCCGCTCGGCACGGCTACGGGCAAGTTTGTGGTGATTCGGTAAGACGCAGGTGTGTATCCGTCGGGCAATCACCATTGGAGAGTGCACGATGCGTCGAGCATGGACTTTCGTTTTGCTTCTCGGCCTATCGGTTCTGATTTCCACGCCGGCTCTCGCCTGGAAGAAAAAGGTTGCCCAGTCGGGCATGACCTATCTGGCAGTCACCCTGGGCGCCAGGGAGAGCGCAATGGGAGACGCTTCGGTGGCGTCCACCCAGGGGATACAGGGGGTGTTCTTCAATCCTGCAGTTCTTGCCGATATCCAGTCCTTCTCGGCCGCTCTGAATCAAGTCAACTGGCTGGTGGACACGAAAATCTACAGCGCAGCTGCCGCCTACAGTCTGGGCCGATGGGGCACTGTTGCCCTCGACGTGGTGTACATGGACTACGGGGAGATGATTGGTACGAAGGTGGTTGACCGGTCGGTGGACATTCGGGGATACCAGATTACCGGTCCTTTCAATGTTGAGGACTATGCCGTCGGGATCGCCTGGGCCTACCGGGTGAGCGACCGGTACGCCTTCGGCATCAAGTACAAACGGGTGCACGAGGACCTGGGCGAAGCCGCGTACGCGGTGCGCGAGCACACCGATCCGGAGACCGGCGAACTGGTTCGGGAGTATGCTTCGAAAGACTGGGCGATTGATTCGTGGGGATTTGACTTCGGGAGCTATTACACGACAGGCTTCAAGAGCCTCGTGTTCGCGATGGCCATGCAGAATCTGTCGCCGGATCTGCGCTACTGGTACGAGGAATTCGCTCTACCTCTCGTGTTCCGACTGGGCGTAGCGGCGGATCTGATGGACTTCATCGCGGAGGGCTTGGAAGATGTAGACCTGAACGTGGCGATCGACGCTCTGCATCCAACCGACTACACCGAGCGGATTCACGTGGGCGCGGAGCTCGTGCTGCTCGATCGGTACGCGTTCCGGGCAGGGTACAAGTTCAACCATGACGTGGAGACGTTCAGTCTGGGCATCGGGTTCGGGTTCCGCTTTGCTGGCGTGGAGTCGCGACTTGACTACTCCTACACGGCGGCCAACTACTTCAAGGACGTGAGCCGCCTCTCTATTCAATTCCAATTTAGAAGGGTGAATTGCTCCTTGGGCAAGAAAAGGTGAGGCTCAAACCAAAAAGGAGGGATGAGCAATGAAAAGATGGAAATGGCTACCGTTTCTTGTGGTGCTCGTCGCCGTGGCATGGGCGGGGGCTTCGGTGGCACAGGAGCTCCCAGTGCTGTGGGAGGATCATTTCGACGATGACGATCCTCCGGCACACAAGAATGTGGGTTGGCTGTACTACGGTGAGGAGGACGGCCTGAGGGATCAGATCGTCGAGCAACAGCAAGTGGAAGGGAACGGCGTCCTCTACATCAAGAGTGGAAACTATTCGGTGGTTGGTGTGGGCCTGGTGGAGACCAATGGCGTGCCTGAAGTGGACCCTGATGATCCGGCCAAGACCCACCGGTTGCTCGTGGCGAACAACTACAGCAGCCCGAATCAGCTGACCACGTTCCGGGTGAACTTCAAGTCCATCCAGTCGTCGTTCTTCGTGGCTGCGGCTCGAATGGTGCAAACGGATACTTCCGAGACCATCCCCGACGCAGATCCCACGGTGAGCCCGGCGTATGTGATCTTCGTGAGCCCGCTGGAAGGAAAAGTGCGGCTGGCGAAGTACGAAGGCGAAATGGCTGCCTTGCAGCCCGATACGTGGGTATACTTCGGGGAAGCCGATTTCTCCTTCGACATGGACGTGTGGTACTGGTTCAAGTTCCTGCTGAACGAGGGTGACTTCAAGGTCAAAATATGGGAAGGCGAGCCGAGCGACGAGCCGGGCGAATGGCTGCTCGAAGTCCAGGACCCTGAGCCTCGGGTGACGGGCAAGTTCAACATGTTCGCGCTGTTCGGCCAGCCTCCGGGCGGCGACGAAATGATGCTGGATG
>CAYXFI010000194.1:5688-7330 GCA_964464205.1 uncultured Cytophagia bacterium | reverse complement strand
TTGAGCTGATGCGTGATGTTGAGGTAAGCGCTCGCGTTCCAGCGCTTCGTGACCGGATTCTTCCAGATGTTCCATAGGTCATTCCAGGTGGATGCGTCCTGCGTCCTCTCCGTATGGTAGGTCCCGCCGATCTTGAACCGCATTGGCCGCAGGTCGTACACGATGTTGCCGTTCACGGTGTGGGCGCGGTAGCTGTAGCCCGGGTAGCGGCCCGGCGGCAGGTCGATCTTGAAATGGAATTCGCGGTAGTCGGGAGTGCCGGGCACACCATACGTGAGAACGGTGTCGATCTTGAAGTCTTCCGTGTGGAAGGTCGCGTAGCCTCTGTTGTAGTCGCGCTGATACGCAAGGAAGAAGCGACCACGACCATTCGTGTAGGGAACCGGCCCGCCGATCGTCCCGATGTACTGGTTCAGGCCCCAGGTTTGGATGCCGAGGAACTTGTCGTCTTTCCCGTCGAAGACCTCGTCGGAAATCGCTTCAAGGCTCCCGCTGAAGCGACGCCCACCCGTCTTCGTGGTCGCAATGAGCACGCCGGCGTTGGCGAAGCCGAACTCAGCCTCGAAACCACCCTCGTGGAATTCGGCTTCCTCGATGGCGTTGTGAATCACGGTGAGAGCGTTGGTTGCACCGTCGAGCACGCGGGTGGTCATCACTCCGTCGATGTAGGCCACGTTCTCATCCGTACGGCCGCCGCGAACGTGGGAACCGCCGACAACGGCCGAGGACAGGTTCATGATGGCCGTCACACCGCGCAGCGGGATGTTCTCCAGCTCTTTGGACGTGACCACCTTCACCGTGTTGGTCACGTTCTTCGGCACCAGCGGTCGCTCAGCGACGATCGTCACTTCCTGCCCCTCAATCACCGTCTGCTGGAGCTGGAAGTTGACCTCAGTCGTCCGGTTCACGTGCACACGCACGTTGGAGATGGTGACCGTCTGGTAGCCGATGTATTGCGCCCGGACGCTGTAGGTACCGACGGGAACGTTCAGAATCACGTAGTACCCCTTCTCATCGGTCGCCGCTCCCATCAAGGTACCCTCGATCACGATGTTCACCCCGGGCAGCGGCTCTTTCGTGTCCTTGTCCACCACCCTTCCGGCGATCTTCCCCGTCGTAGCCGAAAATGCCAGCGACGGAAGCAACGCCAGGACAAGGCCCACCACCAACCATTTCCCACGCATGCTCTGACCTCCCTTCACCTGATGTGCCTCTTCGTCTTCACTTCACTCGTCAGGACCGCCCCGCCAGGACGGTCAATGCCACACAGGCTCGAGCACAGCCCCCAGCTCATCGGGAACTTGCTCACAACTCGACACCCTCTCATCAGTGTGTACTGTCTTCTGGTGCACGCCCCCTTCCTCGCTCTACGCGGCACCCCGACAGCTGGGATGGGAAATCCCCGTACGACTCTCTCCACGCTTGACCCGCCCAGTCGACTCAAGTGCCAGCTCCCCGGCGCCACGAAACGCAAAAAGGGAAGTCTCTCCGCACATTCAACGGAGACACCTCCCTCTGCCGACGACGTGTTCGCTGCGATGCTGAGGAAAAAACGACCTTGTGTCTGTGCCAGGCCCAATATCCCTCTCACACGCTCTCGGTGCGCCTCCCTCACAAGCGAGATAATCTAATACCGATGCAC
>CAYXFI010000194.1:0-5678 GCA_964464205.1 uncultured Cytophagia bacterium | reverse complement strand
CAAATCAAGTAATTTTTCCAAAGTGCACGACCTAACTGCAAATCCACTCCCTAAGCTGTTTCGTTTTCGCGGCAATCGTGGCGGTGCCGAATCTCTGAGGTACCACCACGCTGGGCGCAACCGCCCTCTCCGATGAAGAATTGTCCCCACCAAGTCGGGAACGTCTGCCCTCGTACAAAAGTGTAACCAGCACAGACTTCCCTTTCTGATTTCGCCGCTCCGAGTCTTCGGCTCAGCGGCGTGACCTGTTTTCATCCGTTCTTTGACTCAGAAGTAAGATCAGTCGGCCGAGGAAGAACAGCTCTGTCTGAACACCAATGGTTGCGGAGGCGTGAATGGGGCGGAGGCACGTCTACGTAGGACTGGATGTCGGATCGGCTTACGTCCACGTGGCGCTCATCAACGACGCGGGCCAGTTGATCGTCACCAAGAGCTCAGCGCACCACGGTAGAATCGAGCAGACGATTCGATCGCTTCTGCGAAATCACGCCGGGAAGATCGCCGGGATCTATCAGAACGTGAGAGGCGCGCGGCTGGTCCAGCTCGGGCCATCCACGGACGACCAGATCGCCGTCCTCACCGGTGCTCGCCATCTTGGTCTGGAAAGTCAAACAATTTTGCACGTCGGTGCGGAGAAATTCTACCTGATCCTTCTAAGTGAGGATGGGAACTACCGAAAGTCCGTCACCAACACCGGCTGTGCTTCCGGCACGGGATCCTTCCTGGACCAGCAAGCGGCTCGACTCAATCTTTCATCCCCAGCGGAGCTGGCGGAACTTGCCACTCATTTCCAGGGTGACCCACCCCCCATTGCCACCCGCTGCGCTGTTTTCGCCAAGACGGACCTGATCCACGCGCAGCAGAAAGGCTACAGTCTCGCCGCCATCTGCGCGGGAGTGTGCCGCGGCGTGGCGCGCAACGTAGCGGAGACGATCGGCAGTCTGGAACTGCCGGACCCAGTGGTGTTCAGCGGGGGAGTGGCGTTGAACAGGCGGGTGGTTGACGAGCTGAGTCGGGTCCTTGGGAGACGGTTGGTCGTCCCCGCCAATCCCCAAACGCTGGCCGCGGTGGGGCTCGCCCATCTCGCCCTGCGCGAGTCCGAGAAGTGGGACTCCGAAGCGCTCGAGCGTTTCCTCCGCGAAGCCCCGTCCGACCGACCCAAACGGAGCTACCACTACGGCCCCCTCAAGTCCATCCCTTATCGCAGACCCTCTGCCAGGCTGGCGAAGAGCCAGACCATCCACGACGTTGAAGTGGAAATCTACGAGCCCGCCCGTACGGGACATCAGCTCCAGGCTTTCTTAGGCATCGACGTCGGTTCCACCAGTACGAAGGCAGCCCTCGTTTCCGAGGAAGGGCAGGTGCTGGTGTCCCTTTACACCCGCACACAGGGCCAGCCCATCTCAGCCGTGCAGTGTCTGTTTCGCGCCCTGCGCTGGCTGGAGCGAGAGGAGAATCTGAGCTTCGAGCTCCTCGCCTGTGGAACCACCGGTTCCGGCCGGAAACTGATCCAGAAGGTGTTGAACGCCGATCTGGCTGTGGACGAAATCACTGCCCACGCCAGGGCGGCGTACGAGCTGAGACCGGACGTGGACACGATCATTGAGATCGGCGGACAGGACTCCAAGTTCACCGTGCTGCGCAACGGCCGGGTTGTTTTTTCGGTGATGAATTTCGTCTGCGCCGCGGGCACGGGCAGTTTCCTGGAGGAACAGGCGAACAAGCTGGGGGTTCCTTTGGAGCGCTACGGCGAGCTCGCCGAAAAGGCCAGCGCCCCGCTCACCAGCGACCGGTGCACGGTGTTCATGGAGCGGGACCTGAATCACCTGCTCAGTCAGGGGTATTCCCGCGACGAGCTTCTGGCCGCTGCGACTCACTCGGTGCGCGACAACTACCTGAGCAAGGTGGCCAATCTGCAAAAGATCGGAAACGTCATCGTGTTTCAGGGTGCCACCGGGCGCAATTCTGCCCTGGTCAAGGCATTCGAACAGAAGCTCGGGAAACCCATCTACGTATCCCCGCACTGCCACGTGGCGGGGGCCATCGGCGTGGCGCTCATCCTGAAAGACCGCGGGATACGCCTGAACCCCAGGTTCCGCCACGATTTCGAGCGTTCCGAAGTGCGTGTAGAGGAAGACGTCTGTCAGCTCTGCAACAACCACTGCAAGATCACCCGCATCGACCTGGGTGGCGAACGCCTGAGCTGGGGTTTCCTCTGCGGCCGCGAGGACAGCGATCCCAGACCCAAGCGCAGGGACGATCGGCTCAATCACGTCCAGGCCTACCGCCGGACGCTTCGGGCACGGCCGCCGCGGGAACTGCGCTCGGCAGCCCCGAAACTGCTACCGCTGCCCGAGTTCTCGGCGGTCCGGGAAAAAGTGCTCGACCTGCGCCAGTGGGTCAGACGCACGGTTGGGCTGGCGCAGCAAGACACACCGGAGCCGCGCCCGGTCCGCATTGGCATCCCCCACACACTGAACCTCCTCGACACGCTTCCCCTGTGGCGGGCGTTCTTCGCGCAGCTCGGCTGGATACCCGTCAGTTTCCCACCGGGTCCGCGGGCCATGGAAAGGGGCAGAGCACTGGTCGAGGCGGATTTTTGCGCGCCCATCGCTCTGCTTCACGGCCACGTGGCGGAGCTGGCGGAGCGCGTCGACTACCTGTTCCTGCCGGTTCTCTTCCGGAACGGCCTCACTGACCAGAAGAAGCACTACTGCTACTACTCAAACTACGCCGCCGCGCTGATTCAGAACAACGCTCAGCTGGGCCTGGAGTCGCGTCTCATTTCGCCCGTAGTGGATCTGGACCAGGAACCCGGCCGGATCGCCGAGGCGATCTACGAAGAGCTTCCCGCCGAGCTACGGCGTGGGGCCGCATTGTCCGAATTGGAAAGGGCCTGGGCGGAAGCACGCAGCTGGTTCCAGAGCGAAATCCTCAAACTGAGGGAGCGATTCGCGGAGGCCAGACGTCAGCTCGACGGCATCGGCGTGGTGTTGCTCGGCCGACCCTATCTGGTGCTGGACGACCGCCTCAGCCACAACATCGCGCAGCGAATCGCAGAAATGGGAATCCCCGTGTTCTACCAGGAGATGCTGCCCACACAGACGACGAGCTCCCCAGTTGGCACGCAGTACCTGGATTGGACCCACTGGCACTACGGCGATTCAATCCTGCGGGCGGCCGAATACGTGGCTCGCGACGAGAAACTGTTCCCTATCTACCTCACGGCCTTCAAGTGCTCCCCGGATTCTTTCGTGATCCCCTACTTCCGGGAGCTCATGGACCGTTACGATAAGCCCTACCTGGTGCTCCAGCTCGACGACCACACCGGCGCCGAAGGCTACGAAACGCGGTTGGAGGCAGCTATTGAGACATTCCGCAATCACGCCGGGAAAACAAGAGAACCGGAACCACTTCACTTCCAGATCAGCTCATGGCCTAAACGGAGAACCTACCTCCTGCCGAACTACGATCCCTACAGCACGGAGCTCATGGCCGCCGCCTTCAGGCGACGTGGCATCGAAGCCATTCCCCTTGAAGAAACGGACGAAACCATCCAAGAGTCCGTTCGCTACAACGACGGCCAGTGCTTGCCCTTCAGCGCCATCTTGCAGGCCATCAAGCATACCATGCGCAAGTACGAACTGGATCCGGCCAGGACCGGATTCTTCATCAACGCATTGTGCGAACTCTCCTGCAACCTGCCCCAGTACCCGTTGCTGATGAAGCAAATGCTCGAAAAGATGGGGGATGGGCTCGAGCAACTCGACGTGCTGGCCACCGGCACGGCCTTCGACGGAATGCCTTTCCCCCTGCTGGTCGACATTTACTGCGCGTATTTGCTTGGGGGCTTGCTGCAGAAGCTCGCCTGCAAGGTGAGGCCGCGAGAAATAGAACGGGGCTTAACCGACGCGACAGTGGAGAAAGCGCTGCGGTACCTCAGCCAGGCCTTCGAGGAAGGACAGTCCAAAGAGCTCGCGTTCCGTGAAGTGGTGGAGTGGTTCGAGCGCATCCCCACCGATCCACGGAAAGCGAACCTGCCCCAGGTGGCGATCATCGGCGACTTGTACGTGCGCGACAATCACGTGTTCAACCAGAATCTGATCCGGGAGCTCGAGAGTATTGGCGCGGAGGTAATCACGACTCCCTACAGCTTCATCATCCGCCTGCTCGCCACCAAGCATTTCCGGAACTTGGCGTTGAACCGCAGGTACGCCAGTCTGGCGCTCGACAAAAGCTTGCTGCTCGCGTTCACCTACTTCGATCGCAAGTTCACCCGGATCAGCTACCCAGTGCTCCGAGAACCGCTGCCTCGCTACGATGGGAACCTTCTCTCGCACTTGGAGAGATACCACCTACATTTCAGGCATCCCGGCGAGACCTCGCAAAACCTGATGAAAATCTTTCACTTGCTGGAGCAGTACCCGGACATCCGTCTATTCGTCCACGTGAATCCGATCTTCTGCTGCCCGGGTCTGGTGAGCGAAGCCATTTTCAAACGGGTGGAAGAGGAAATCGGCGTTCCGATCGTCTCGATCGTCTACGACGGGACGAAGGGGGATCAGAACCAGGTCATCCGGCCGTACCTGCACTTCATTCGCGAGCGGATGCAAAGCAGCGGGGCCGAATTGGAAACCAGGGGAGAAGAAGAAATCGCCGCGTAGGTGCCGACCGGCGCGCTGGCGTGGCAACGGATCAAAAGTGACCGGTGTTGAACCGCAGCCGTGAGACCGGTTGGCTCCCGGGCTAACTCGCGGCTCGCCGGAGGACGCACCGCCCGAGCCAAGGGGAGATCCGGACCGGGCCGTCCCCGGCCAAGGGTCGCAGAGGGCTACCTAACGAGTTGGTCGAGGGTTCGGCGGGATCTCGGGCGTGTCGGTGGCGAAAATGGCCTTGGGCTGCTCGCGGTCCCCTACCTCAGTGGTTCTTCGTGTCGGGCCAGGTGCTGCCGAAAGGCAAGCACAGCCTGGGCAAGCGAGTCACCCGCCTGCCAGCTCAGAACCAGTGAAACTCGATCCACCGCGTAGTCTAGCGGGTCAAATACTACGTACCCGCGGCTGAGTCCCAGCACTCCCTCGGAGCGCCAGGCGTACGTCTGTTCCAGGATGCCTTCGGCCTCGCGAAGCAGGTCTCCCCTCCCCGGCCAGTCCTGCTCGAGACGATCCAACAGGCCGTGCGGGCCCAGCGACCCGTAGCGGTAGGCCGTAAGCGTGTCGCCCCGGTCGGTTGTCAGTCTCAAGTCGTCCAACCGCGCGAGACAATCCCGACCCCCACTCATTTCCACCCAGAAGACCGTGAACCGGGGCGGTGTGTACCCCAGCTCGGGATCAATCCAGTTGCCAAAGGTGTAGGGATTGGCCGAGTCCTCCCCGCGGTACGACACACCCACAAACTGGCGGTTCAAAGCCCGATCCGATACCGCTTTCACGAAGAGCCGGCAATCGCCGAAATCCAGCGAGTAGCCGTCGCCGCGCGTTTCGATCGCAGCGATGTCCGATCCGCTTCGTTGCGGTTCGGGAAGTAGCCTCGACTCGATGCTGATCCACGTGGGAGCCTGGCGCGCACAGCCCGCAAGCAGCAAAGAACACGCGAACAGCAAACCTCCTCTGCACATTTTCCACCCCGGTGGTTTGGTACCTCGGCGATCTCGTCTCAAGACTACAAGCTGTCACTGGACT
>CAYXFI010000193.1:0-7348 GCA_964464205.1 uncultured Cytophagia bacterium | reverse complement strand
AGAAGGCGTACGCCGCGGGGAGGGTTCCAGGCGGGGTCTTCAAACGGGAGGGCAAGCCCACGGAGTCGGGGGTGCTCGGCTCCCGACTCATTGACCGCCCGATCCGTCCGCTCTTTCCGAAGGAGCTGCACCGGGAGGTCCAGGTCATTGTGTGGGTCCTTTCGGCGGACCGTGCCAACGATCCCGATATCCTGGGCATCATCGGGGCTTCGGCCGCCCTGCTGATTTCCGACATTCCCTTCGATGGGCCGGTGGGCGCCGCTCGCGTCGGCCGGATCGCGGGCGAGTTCGTGCTCAACCCCACGTACGACGAACTCGAACGCAGCGAAATGGACATCGTGGTGGCGGGCACCCTGGACTCGATCGTGATGGTTGAGGGGGAGGCCCGGGAAGTCTCCGAGTCGGTGCTGCTGGATGCTCTACAGTTCGCCCACGAAAAGGGTGTGAAACCATCCATCGAGCTGCAGTTGCAACTGCGCGAGGAGTGCGGCCGGCCCAAGCTGGAGCTGGAGCCGGAGGAGATCGACGGGAGCCTCTTGCAGGAGGTGCAGCAGCGAGCGGACGAGCCGCTGGATCAGGCCATCCGGATCGCCGACAAGGCCGAGCGCAAGCAATTCGTGCAGGAACTTGTTACCCGCATCGTGGAGGAACTGAGCGAGACTTTCCCCGAGAGCGAGCAGACGATCTTGGAGATCGTCAACGAGATGCAGAAGCAGAAGATGCGGGAAATGGTGGTGAAGGAGCGGCGCCGGATCGACGGGCGAGCCCTGGACGAGCTGCGACCTGTGTCCTGCGAGGTGAGCGTGCTGCCCCGAGCGCACGGCTCGGCCCTGTTCACTCGCGGTCAGACGCAGGCCCTGGCCGCCACTACGCTCGGCACCAAGATGGACGAGCAAAAGATGGAAGAGCTGGAGGGCGACTTTTTCAAGAGCTACATGCTGCACTACAACTTCCCGCCCTTCAGCGTGGGCGAGGTTCGGCCTCTGCGCGGACCCAGCCGCCGCGAGATCGGCCACGGTAGCCTGGCCGAGCGTGCCCTGAAGCCGATGATTCCCGCGGAGGAGGTGTTCCCGTACACGATTCGCGTCGTGTCGGACATTCTGGAATCGAACGGGTCTTCCTCGATGGCCACGGTTTGCGCCGGGTCCCTCTCGCTGATGGACGCGGGCGTGCCGGTGAAGGAAGCGGTGGCCGGCATCGCCATGGGGCTCATCAAAGAGGGCGATGAATACTTGGTCCTCACGGACATCCTGGGCGACGAGGATCACTTCGGCGACATGGACTTCAAAGTGGCGGGCTCGAAGAACGGGGTGACCGCAGTGCAAATGGACATCAAGATCGCGGGCATCCCGATGGAGGTGATGTCGAGGGCGCTGGAACAGGCCCGCGAGGCCCGGATGAAGATCCTGGACATCATGAACGCCACCTTGCCCGCGCCCAGGCCGGAGCTCTCGCCGTACGCTCCGCGCATCGTCACGCTGCACATCGGCGTGGATCAGATCGGGCTGGTGATCGGGCCCGGAGGCAAGACGATCCGTGAGATCATCGAGAAGACCGGAGCGACGGTGGACATCGAGGACGACGGCACGGTGCACATCGCCTCCACCGATCCCGAGGCCTGCGAGCGGGCCAAGGAGATGATCGAGAAGATCACCGAAGTGCCGGAAATCGGCAAAGTGTACATCGGGCGGGTCAAGCGGATCACCAACTTCGGCGCGTTCGTGGAGATCTCGCCAGGAAAGGAGGGTCTCCTCCACATCTCCGAGCTCGAACACCACCGCGTGCGCCGCGTGGAGGACGTGCTCCAGGTGGGCGACGAGGTGGAGGTGAAGCTCATTGGCATCGATACGAACGGCAAGCTTGATCTGAGTCGGAAAGCCCTACTGCCCAAGGAAGAGGAGACGGCCCCCCGTAGCTCAGGGCCGAGGGGCGGAAGAGGGGAGTCGAGGCGACCGTCCGGGAGAGGAGGTGAGAGAAGGCACAGCCGCGGACGCGATCGCGACAGGCGTAGCCCGAGGTAAGCAGATTGGTCACCGACGCCAGTAGCTACCGACGCACCGTCCTCGACAACGGTCTGCGGGTGGTGAGCGAGTGGATGCCCAATGTCCGTTCTGTGGCATTGGGTGTGTGGATCGAAACCGGCTCGCGCGATGAATCCGCGGAGGACAACGGAGTTTCCCACTTCCTCGAGCACATGCTGTTCAAGGGCACGAGGAAGCGGTCCGCCCGGGAAATCGCCGAGTCGCTCGAGTCCGTAGGGGGCAGCCTCAATGCTTTCACGACCAAGGAGCTGAGCTGCTACAGCGCCCACGTTCTGGATGAGGATCTGGAGCTGGCGCTGGACGTGCTGAGCGATCTGCTTCTGAACGCCACCCTCGCCGAAGAGGACATCGAGCGGGAGAAGCAGGTCATCCTCTCGGAGATCCGCCAGTTTCAGGAAACCCCCGACGAGGTGATCTTCGAACGATTCTACCGCGCGGTGTTCGATGGCCATTCGCTGGCCCAGGAGATCCACGGCACGGCGGAGAACGTCCAGCGGATGGATCGGGACCGGCTCCTCGCCCACCTCCGCCGGCACTACACTGCGAATCGCGCCGTGGTTGCGGCGGCGGGCAACCTGGAGCACGACAGGCTGGTGGAGCTGGTGCAGGAGTACTTTCGGGCACTCCCGCGCGGCGAGGACCGGGTGCTCCAGCCGGTTCCCTCTTTCCAGCCGGAGAACGAGCGGATCCACGATCGCAACTGTCAGCAGGCCCACATTTGCATCGGGGGTCGGGGCATTCCGTACGCGGGGGGGGAGAAGTTCCCCTTGCTCGTGCTCGATACCCTCCTGGGTGGAGGGATGAGCTCGCGCCTCTTTCAGCAGGTACGAGAGAATCACGGACTGGCCTATTCGGTCTACTCTTTTCTGGATTTCCTGGCGGACACGGGGGTGGTGGGCGTGTACGCCGCCACGGATGTGCCGAGCGCAGATCGGGCTGCGGAGCTGATCCATCGGGAGCTGGATGATCTCCGGAACGGCGGGGTTCGGCGCGAGGAAGTGGATCGCACCAAACGGCAGTTGAAAGGCAGTCTGTTGCTTGGTCTGGAGAGCACCGTCAGTCGGATGAATCGGCTGGCGAGAATGGAGATCTACCTGGGTCGCTACTTTAGCCTCGATGAGGTGGCGGCGGCCATCGACGCGGTTCAACACGACGAGGTTGTGCAGGTAGCCCAGAGTCTCCTCGATCGTTCAAATCGGGCTACCATCCTGTTGCTTCCCGAAACCAGTTGAACCATCTGTAGGAGGGAAACATGGTCGTCGGCGTGCCGAAGGAAATCAAAGCGAACGAGAATCGCGTGGCAATGACCCCCGTGGGCGTGGAGGTGATGACGCACCACGGACACACGGTACTGGTGCAGAAAGACGCGGGTATGGGCAGCGGTTTCGACGACAGGGACTACGAGCGCTCCGGGGCCGAGGTCGTTGAGGATCCAGCCGAGATCTTCCGGCGGGCGGATATGATCGTGAAGGTCAAAGAGCCGCTGCCTCAGGAATACGACCTCATCCGCGAAGGCCAAGTGGTGTTCACCTACTTCCACTTCGCTGCTTCGCGCGAACTGACAGAGGCGATCATTCGCACCAAGTGCGTGGCCATCGCGTACGAGACGGTTCAGAAGGACGACGGATCGCTACCCCTGCTGATCCCCATGAGCGAAGTGGCGGGCCGGATGGCTGTCCAGGAGGGGGCCAAATGCCTCGAGAAGATCTGGGGCGGCAAAGGAATGTTGCTTTCCGGTGTTCCAGGTGTGGAGCCGGCCAATGTGGTGATCATCGGGGGTGGGGTCGTCGGAACGAACGCGGCCAAAATGGCTGCAGGATTGGGCGCTCAGGTGACCATCCTCGATGTGAACCTGGAGCGCTTGCGCTACCTGGACGACGTGATGCCCCAAAACGTGCGGACCGTGATCTCCAATCCGGAAACCATCCGGAAATCCATTTCCCAGGCGGACCTGGTAATCGGCGCGGTGTTGATCCCCGGCGCCAAAGCTCCCAAGCTGATCACCCGTGACATGCTCAAGTTGATGAAGCCCGGATCCGTCATCGTGGACGTGGCGGTGGATCAGGGCGGCTGCGTGGAGACCATTCGGCCGACCACCCACGCGGAGCCGACCTACGTGGTGGACGGCGTGATTCACTACGGCGTGGCCAACATGCCGGGAGCCGTGCCGATGACCTCCACGGTGGCGCTCACCAACGCCACTCTGCCGTACGCCCTCAAGCTGGCCGATCTCGGCTACCGGAAGGCGATCGAGAACGATCCCGAGCTGGCCAGGGGAGTGAACATCTACTTCGGCAAGGTGACGCACAAAGGTGTGGCGGACGCGTTCGATCTGCCCTACGTCCCGCTTGAAGAAGCCATGAAGTCGTAACACAATGCCACATGCGGGCGGAGAACAACGGGGCTTCCAGGTGTTGACCTACCACATGGTGGAGCCCCGTTTTGATTTGGGGGTGACACGGGTGACGCCTGGTCAGTTTCGCAAGCACCTGAACGCCCTGGCGGGCCTGGGTTGGCCCGTGGTGCGGCTGGACGCGGTTTGGGAGGACAGCCATGCCCCGCGGCTCGGCCTGACCTTCGACGACGCCTACCTCTCGGTGTACGAGCACGCTTTGCCCCTGCTGGCCGAGCGCGGCTGGCCCGCGACGATCTTCGCGGTGGTGGGCTACGTGGGCAAGCTCAACACCTGGGACGTGAACCTCGGCGGCCTGAAGTTTCCGCACGCCGACTGGCCCCATCTGCGGGAAATGGCCGATCTTGGCTGGCAGATTGGTTCCCACGGCTACAGCCATCGGTACCTGGAGTATCTGTCGCAGGACGAGCTGCGTCGCGAGCTGGTGTACTCGAAAGCCGTCCTCGAAGACCGCTTGGGTGTGGAGGTGACGGCCCTGGCGCCCCCGTACGGCAGAATCAGCCAGAGGGTGCTCGAGGCCGCGGTGCGAGCCGGGTACCGCGAGATTGCGCTGTTGTACGGTTCGGCGCGGAAAGCCGTGAGATGGCGCGACGGAGCGGCTCTGGTTGCGCGGCGAGCGATCTACTTGCTGGACGCAGCGTTGCTGGTGCATTGGAAAGTGACCGCAGGCCCTCTGGCGGAGGGGGTGTTCGATCTGGCCCAGGCGGTGGTGGGCCTTGGCAGCAGGGCGAGCATCCTGGTGCAGCTTTTTCAAACGAAGGTCTGGCCGGTGGGCCGCCGTGCGTCGACGGCGGGCGAGTGAGGTTCTCCAGCGCGGGCGGTCCATCCGGCGGGCAGGTCAGTTGGGGGCGGCCCGGCAGCCGTCGAGAGCGCGCAAGGGGTAGTGCGTCGTAAGGCCCGCCTCTGGTGGACCGGTCTGTTTCGGTTGGGGATTGGCACGGACGGGTGAGCTCGCCCTTCGGGGCGTTCGGATCGTAGGTCCTACCCTGGCGAGTCTCCGGGGTCCTGCGGAGGGGCAGAGCTCATCCCTGTCGTTCACAACGCAGCTTGAGGGTAGCCATGAAACGTCTGTTCCTGTTCGCGTTTCTCTTTCACGGACTGGCGTTCGGCCAAACTTGGCCGGTGAATAGCGACTTCTGGACGGCTACGGATGCTCTGGGCCGAACCACTCCCACCGCCGACGAGGTGGGGCCCGTCCGGCAGGGGAAATACGTGGCGATCTTCTACTGGACCTGGCACACGGATCAACTCGCCGACTTTTCCCCGGTGATGAACACGTCCGAAATTCTGCGGCAGCACCCCGAGGCCGCCAACGATCCCGATCACCCCGCCTGGAAGGGTATCTGGGGAGGTGTGTTCTGGTGGGACGAACCCCTCTTTGGCTACTATCGCACCACGGATGAGTGGGTTCTGCGCAAGCACGCCGAGATGCTCGCCGATGCCAAGATTGATGCCGTTTTCTTCGACTGCACGAACGCCTGCTACACGTGGAAGTCGTCCTACACGAAGCTCCTGCAGGTGTGGGAACAAGCGCGACGAGATGGCGTGCGTACGCCTCAGATCGCCTTCATGTTGCCCTTTGGCCCCACGGATGACGCTCTCACCTCGATCAAAGAGCTGTACCGCGATCTCTATCGGCCCGGTCTCTACCGCGATCTGTGGTTCATGTGGAAGGGCAAACCGGTAATCATGGCCTACCCGGAGATGGTGCGCGCCAAGGCCGGCGACACGGCCGGTCTGCGCTTCACGGCCAGCTCCCGTTTTGTGGGCATCGACGTGCATTGTCCCAGTTGGAACAACAACGTTGGCAACCTGACCCTCAGCCTGTACAGGTGGCAGGGTGCTTACGCCTTGTCGGTCGGGCGGCGGCCAATCGCGCAGAAGACGTTCGTGAATTTCGCTGACAACGCTCGCCTCAAGCTCACATTTGAAGCACAGGAGCCGGGCGACTACCTCTGGGTTCTGAGCGATCCGGTGGAGATGGTCGGCGTGTGGAAGGACAAGAAGGGTCACCACGGAATCCAGTCCTACTTCAACGGCCTGCCGGTCACGGGTGCGTACGAGTGCGGCATCTACCTCGCGCCAGATACCAGCCGGCAGGATCTGGTCCCCGAAGTGGCTTCGCATGTGGCGGTCCGGCTCGTGGAAGGCTGCGATGCAGCCCTGGCCCGTGAGATCAGGGAATTCTTCACCTTTCGACCCGGTCAGCCGGATTACGTCAACGGTCCGAGCCGTCACGATCACTGGGGTTGGCTGGAAGTGTATCCGCAGCACGGGTACGGCGGCGACTCGCAGCCGGAAGAAGTCACCGTCGGCGTGGCCCAGAACGCCAGCGACTTCAGTGAGGGCCATTGCTACGCCTTCAACGCCCCCGGGACTTACGGCCGAAGCTACACCCGCCGCCACGGCCAGGATCCCCGCCCGGACGCTTACCTGTACGGGCTGAATTTTCAAGAACAGTGGGACAGAGCCTTCGAGCTCGACCCGGAGCTGGTCTTCGTGACCGGCTGGAACGAATGGACGGCCGGGCGTTTCCCCACCTGGGGTGGCTGCATTGGCGTACCATTCCCGAATGCCTTCCCGGACGAGTACAACTGGGACAAGAGTCGCGACATCGAGCCCGTGAAGTCGTGGGGCCGATTCGGGGACGTGTACTACTTGCAACTGGTGAGCAACGTTCGCCGCTTCAAAGGGATGGAGCGCCAGGAGGCTGCCTCTGCCGAGAAGACAATTGAGCTCAATCGTTTTGAGGACTGGTCCGATGTGAAGCCGACCTACCACGATTACAAGGGGGACACACTACACCGCAACCATCGCGGCCAGGGCGACCAGCTCGTGTACAGCAACGACACGGGAAGAAACGACATCGTGGTCGCCAAAGTGGCGCGGGACC
>CAYXFI010000192.1:0-7358 GCA_964464205.1 uncultured Cytophagia bacterium | reverse complement strand
GGAACTGCGGGCCTGGGTTTGCTGGCGGATTCTGGTGTTCGCGGCGCGAAAGACCGGTTTCGTGGGCAGCGAAGGTGGGAGAGATCATGACCAGTCCAGATCGGAAAGCCCCCCTGATCGGTCTGACCACTGATTACGAACCGCCGGGGGATCCAGAGGGATTCAACCACGGTCGGTCGTTTTACTACGTGAATCAGGACTACGTGCGGATGGTTCAGATCGCCGGAGGAGTGGCTCTGGCCGTGCCACCGGAACCGGTCGAGGGGAACTTGCCGCGACTGCTCGACGCGGTGGACGGCTTGCTACTGATCGGCGGCACGGACATCGACCCCGCAGCGTACGGCGAAGAGTTGATGAACCCGGCCTGGAACGTGGACGTGGAACGGACGGCTTTCGAAGCGAAACTCGTCGCGCTTGCGCTGGAACGGGGAGTGCCCATCCTGGGCATTTGCCGCGGCTGCCAGATGCTCAATGTGGCCCTGGGTGGCAGCCTGTACCAGGATCTGGCCCAGCAGCGGCGGTGCGAGGTGGTACACCGAGCGGGCCGAGGCCAGCCGCCGGCACGGCACCCGGTTCGGGTCGAACCGGGATCAAAGCTTTCGGCCATCCTGGGCGTGGAAGAACTCGAGGTGAACTCGTATCACCACCAGGGCATCAGGGAACTGGGCTCGGGACTCCGTGCGGTGGCGTGGAGCCCGGATGGCCTCGTGGAGGCTGTGGAGCTGCCGGAGAAGCCTTTCGTCCTGGGTGTGCAGTGGCATCCGGAGCGGGACTTCGACAAGCCGGAACAGCGCCGCCTGCTCCGGGCCTTCGTTGCCGCGGCGAAGGAGGAGCGCCGCCGGCACGGCGAACGGAAGTCGTAGCAGCCCGGCGTACGACCGGGGACGCAGGGAATTGGCGGAGCAGACAGCGACGGGCTCCGGTGCCTCGTGCCGTGAGATCTCTCTCCGGCGACTTCGCTCTGTGATGGGTGAAAACTGCGTCCCCAAAGGGGGAGTTGCGGAACGTACAGTGAGTGCACGGGGATCATGGTCGAGGATTCCTGTTGCTATTGGTGCCCAGCAGCCGGCCTATCCGACCCGGAGTCTTCGGTCTGGCTGGTCGCCTTGGGCGTGTGTTGGGGACCTGCGGCGCAGTCGGTAGTGTCGGGATCTGGTACGATGCGGCCCGTCGCGGCGGCTCGGTGAATGCTCTGTGAGCTTTGGGCGTTCGCGGTCCTTCAACAAGTCTTTCAGATTCTCCTCCCTCGGGTGAGAATGGTTTTCCCTGGTGGATTGAGCGTCACGACATCTCCGCTCGTCAGGGTAGAGTGATAGCCGCGGCAGTAGAGAGCCCCGGGGAGAATGCTCTGGGTCCCTGCGAGCTCGGCTTGGGCGTCGGGCACAATTCAAGCGGAAGGACTTGGGGTCGGCAGAATGGATCGTGCGGATCGCTTCACATCCCGCTGGGGCATGCTGCTAGCCATCTTTGGAATGGCCGTCGGGACCGGCAACATCTGGCGCTTTCCCCGGATTGTGGCCAAGAACGGTGGCGGCGCTTTTCTGATCCCCTGGTTCATTTTTCTCTTCCTCTGGTCGGTGCCTCTCCTGATCACGGAGTTGTCTATCGGCAAGAAGACCCGGCGCGGCACGATCGGCTCCTTTGCGAGCCTTATGGGGCCCCGCTGGGGCTGGATGGGTGGCTTCGTGGGGTTCTGCAGCCTGGCCATCATGTTCTACTACGCGGTGGTGACGGGCTGGACGTTCAAGTACTTCTTCGCCGCGCTGAGTGGATCGGTTCTGACCTCCACGAGCGCCGAGTACTGGAGCCACTTCAGCTCCTCCGGCGGGCAGCAGGTGGCCTTTCACCTGCTGGCGTTTGCGGTGGCGGGTGCCATTGTGCTGCGTGGCGTCTCGTCGGGCATCGAGAAAGCGAGCAAGGTCCTGATGCCCACGCTGCTCGTGCTTCTGGGCGTAGGTGCCTTGCGGGCCATCACCCTGCCCGGTGCGGCGCGCGGTCTGGATTTCCTCTTCCGGCCCGAATGGAGCTCCCTTTTGGATCACCGGGTGTGGCTTGAAGCGCTTAGTCAATCCGCCTGGTCCACCGGGGCTGGTTGGGGCTTAGTGCTGACGTACGCGGTGTACGCGCGCCGGGACGAGGACAGCGGCCTGAACGCCTTCCTCACCGGCTTTGGGGACAACAGCGCGTCGCTCCTGGCGGGGCTTGCGATTTTCCCCGCGGTGTTTGCACTGGCGCCTGGCCTGGGGCTGGTGCCGGAGAAGATCGTAGCGGAAACCGGCCCGGCGAACACGGGGATGGCCTTCATCTGGATTCCGGAGCTGTTCCGTCAGCTGCCGGCGGGTCGGTGGTTCCTGGCCGCTTTCTTCCTGGCTTTGGCCATTGCCGCCACCACTTCGCTGATCTCGATGGTTGAGCTCGGCGCCCGGCTCTTGATGGACGCCGGGATAAGCCGCCAGCGAGCCGTCGCCATCTTGCTCCTGGTAGGATTCCTCCTGGGAATCCCCTCGGCGCTCAGCATGGCGGTGTTCGAGAATCAGGACTGGGTCTGGGGTCTTGGCTTGCTGTTGAGCGGCCTGTTTTTCTCGGTGGCGGTGATTTCCTACGGTCCAGCGCGTTTTCGACGTGACTTCGTGAATCTGCCGGGCAACGATCTCACGATTGGCCGCTGGTATGACGTGGTGATCACTGTGGTCATCCCGGTCCTCTTTGCCGCGATGATTGTGTGGTGGTTCTACCAGTCAGTCACCAGCTACGACCCGGAGGGATGGTGGAATCCGTTTCACCGCTTCTCGCTCGGAACGTGCGTGCTGCAGTGGGGCGTTGTTGTGTTGCTGCTCATTCTCTTCAATCGGCGTGTGGTGCGAGCCACCCACGAGGGAGGAGAGGTCTGATGAGCCGGTCTGCCCTGGTGATGATGTTCATCATGCTGTTGGCCAACTGGGGCGGTTTCCTGTACCTCCTGGCGTGGGCGGTCCGAAAGGAGAAAGGAAGGCACGCGGGTTGAAAAAGTTCCTCCGGTGCTTTACATTGGATGCAGAGAAGGGTGGAGGTTGGCCCCGGGGCAAGATAGTGCCGGAGCCAAGCAACCGCCGCCCCAGTTGCGTGAGAAGGACGAGATGACAGTCGACGTCCGGGAAAACTCGGAACAGAAATGAGAGCCAGTGCGATCGACATCTACCGGGAGCTAGAACGCAAGTTGGAGCAGGGTGAGGTTGCACCGGCCTACACCCTGTGTGGCGACGAGCACCAGCTGGTGGAGAGGGCGACCCGGCTGATTGTGGAGCGGGTGGTGCCGGAGGAAGAACGCGACTGGAACTACGACAAGGTCTCGGCTGCGGAAGTGGAGGCCCAGGACTTGGTGAGCTCCGCCATGACGTACCCGATGTTCGGTGAGCGTCGGGTGCTGGTGGTCACGGATTTCGACAGAACGCCGGCGGAACAGGTCGAAGCCTGGGACCGATACTTGCGCAATCCAGCTGCCTCGACAGTTGTGGTCTTCCCGCTGCCCGGCGTCCGACTCATCGGCGAAAACAAGCGCGGCGAAAAGGCGACCCTGGCGATGCTGCGCCGATCGACGAAGGTCGTACAGTTCCCGTCTCTCTACGACCAGGACGCCACTGCGCTCGTAGTGGAGGAAATAGGTCGCAGGGGCAAGAAAATCCGCTGGGAGGCGGCGCAACTGCTGGTGGCCCAGGCTGGGACGAGTCTCCATGTTCTCGAGAATGAAATCGAAAAGCTGCTGCTGGCCGCGGGGGAACGGGAGGAGGTCACGGCGGAGGATGTGGAGGACGTTGTCGTGGGCCAGCGCGGTTTTTCCCTTTACCAGCTCCGGGATGCCCTTGGGCAGCAGGATCTGGTAGGCTCGCTGGCAATCCTCCGTCGGCTTTTGGAGCTTGGGACAGCTCCAGAAGCAATTTTGAATGCCATCGGCCAGCATGTCCTGAACATGGCCGAGGTGGCGGGTTTGGTGCGCAAGGGGGTGTCGGACGAGGAGATCGCCGCGTCACTGGGCCTGGGTAGGAACCAGGCTTGGATCGGTCGAAAGTACCGTTCCTTCACGCGGGCGTATCTACGACCGGATGAATCCCGGCTGGAACGGGCGATTGAGGCAGTTGGGAAAGCGGATCTCGCGCTGAAGATGTCGTACCAGGACAAGCGCCGGATTCTGGAACTTCTGGTGTATTCTTTGACGAAGGACGCCCCAACGGAGGTTTTGGAAGTTCCCGAGTATGAGAGCTGAACAGCCAGGGAAGACTACGAATCGAACGTAGCACCCAGACAGGGTTGTCGACACTCGAATGACGGTCAAGACCAAAAAAGGTGTGGAACCCAGCGACGAGGAGCTGATCGAGCGCTTCCAGAAGGGCGATCGGGAGGCGTTCGAGCAGATCGTTGAGAGGTACAAGGATCAGCTCCTCAACTTCGCGTACCGTTTCCTGGGGAGTCGCCAGGAAGCGGAGGACGTGGTACAGGATACGTTTCTCCGGGTGTACCGGAATCGCAAGGCGTACCGGCGGGTCGCTCGATTCTCCACGTGGATCTACACCATCGCGGGCAACCTCGCGAAGACCGAGCTGCGGAAGCGGAAGCGGAGGAAGCTCTTCTCGATTTCTGATCTCGGTTTTGAAGAAAAAGACTACGAGATCTCCGATCTGACGTACAACCCGGAAGACGATGTCGAAGGCACGCTGAAGGAAGAGATCATTCAGAAAGAGATCCAGCGGCTTCCTCCCAAGTTCCGCGAGGTCATCATCTTGCGAGACGTGCAGGGCCTATCCTACGAGGAGATCGCACTGATTCTGAAGATCCCGATTGGCACGGTGAAAAGCCGTGTGAACCGGGCGCGGCTGCGGTTGCAGAAGCGGCTCAAGGAAATTCTGGATCTTCAGAAGTAGCTTGCACGTTCAAAGTTCGGATTTGGCCAGGAACGAGCGCTCCGGGGGAAGGGAAGGAACCTGCCGAGCCTCTCTGTCGTTTGCAAAACGTACGGACGGAAGCGGACGGGGAGCACAACGCGAGGCTGCCTATGAACCCTTGCGACAGGTACCAGGAGATCATCCCGGCATACGTGGATGGAGAGGCGACAGCAGAAGAAAAGGCAATCCTGGAGGCCCATCTCAGAAATTGCCCGGAATGCAGAGCCGTCGAGAAGCGTGTGAGGCAGTTGCAAACGGCCCTGCGTTCCCTCCCACGGGTGACCACCTCCCCGGACTTCGACGTTGCGCTCCGAACACGGATCCGCCTTGAGGATCGTCGGTCTTCGGTGTCCCCCCTGCCCCTACCCCTGTTCGAAAGGGTTCCCGCATTTGGTTTGATGGCCGTGGCGGCGGCCATTGCGTTTGTGGTCATCGTGATGGGCCAGGCCAGACGGCCGGACACGAGCGCCTTGCAAGCCCCGCAGACCAGTGCGGTGGCCCAGGTCAGTCCAGCCCACGAGCCGGTCGTGTCGCCGACGCGGAGGGTTCAGTACGTCATGGACCGGATCCCCGCGAAGCTTCTGCAACCGACAGAGGGTTCGGTGTCGATCGATTTCCGGCACCGCCCTTCCCAGATGGATTCGGCCGGAAGGGGAGAGAATCTCCGCATGCTGGCCAGCCGGATCTACCGCGTCTCGTTCTGACCTACGGGCCATGAAAGTGCGGGAACCACAACCTGGCAGGGTCTCCTTCGTCGGATGGTCCCGAGCACTCTTGCGGGTCGGGGCTCTGCTCGCGGGCGCCGTTCTGGTCAACGCCTTGGCAGACGGCAACCTCTTCGCCCAGCCTACCGGAGTCCTGGAGAAACTCGAGCAGGACATCTCCTACATCGTCGAAAAAGTGAAGCCGTGCGTGGTCACGGTGTCGGGCCGGGGACGCCAGGTACGGTACACACCTGGACCTCGGCGCAAGGGCTTTCTTTCCCTGTTTCGGCGCGACCGGATCGAACAGCGGGGTGACACGAGCGGCGTTGTCCAGGTGTGTCGGGTCGGTTCGGGCTTGATCTACGACAGCCTGGGCCACGTGATCACGCGCAGTAGCGTGGTTCTGGACGCCGGCGAGATCTGGGTCACCTTCATCGACGGAAGGAAGTACCGCGCCGAGTACGTGGGCTGCGACGTTCAGACGGGGATCGCCGTGGTGCGTGTGCGGGCGGACTCGCTCGTGCCCGCGGTGTTCTCCGATGGCAGCGTGCGGCCTGGCGCATGGGTTACGATCGTTGGCAACTCGCTGGGCGTGACCCCTTCGGTGTCGGTGGGACTGGTGAACGCGGTTCGACCGGACGGGCTGATCCAGCTCTCCGCGAATCTGAATCCGGGCCTGACCGGGAGTCCGGCCTTCGACTCGCAGGGGCGTGTGGCCGGTATCCTGATTGCGAGTCTGGGTTCGGCAACGGACGCCGCCGGAGCGGTGGCAGAGGCGTTGTCGGGAACGGCTCTTCTCTGCCCTGCTCAGATTGTGCGATCCGCTGTGGAGAGTATCCTGGCGCGCAGCGTGAGGCCGCGGGGGTGGGTCGGGGTGACGGTGGAGCGGGAAGAGCGGCCGGTCCGTGGGGTGCGGGTTATCCAGGTGGTGCGCAACAGCCCCGCTGATCTCGCCGGGATCCGACCGGGGGACCTGATCGTGAGGGTGGGTCCCAAGCGTACTCAGACCATCGCCGAGCTCTTGCAGCATTTGACGGAGGCTGAACCGGGCGAGGTGCTCGATTTCACGATCCTCCGCGGGCGGCGCACCATTCGCGCCTTGGTGGAGGTTGTGGAGCGGCCAGCGCGGGGGGACTTCCACGTGGAGGTGGAGAGCGGATGTGGTACGGTGATCCCTTCGGAGAGGATCGCGCCGGCCGCGTACGGATACCGTTCCCCCGCAGCGCCGAGGGGCTCGCGTGATGACCTGGAACGCCGCATTCGGAGGTTGGAGCGCGAGATCCAGATGCTGAAGTCGCGGATGCGGTAGCGTGCCGCAGGAAGCGCGAGCTACTGTCCCCTCCCTTTTGTCCCCCGTGGGCTTCCTTTTTCTTCTCTCCACGTGATCTCTTGAGCACACCTCGGAGATTTTCGCAAAGACTCTTGGGCTGGAAACGCGGTCGGAAGGTCACCTCGCCGCCAATGCCAAGAAACGGTTTTGGAGGCTTGGCGGCCACGAAACGATTCCGCGTCCCCGCGAGCGGAGCAACCGGTGGAATAGGGACGTAGGAAAGAGCGGGCACGCATCGGGGACCCTTTGTCATGCGCCTGAAGGCCGTGAACGTGCTGCGGGGTAGGGCTGAAGGAGCAGGGTTCGTTCGTCATCGTCCCGTCGACGGCCGTGGAAGGTATGAGTCTCGGGCTTAGTTCTGCTACTCCAGAAACTGTTAGGATTTTTGAACCCGTCTTTGTAGACTCC
>CAYXFI010000191.1:5716-7397 GCA_964464205.1 uncultured Cytophagia bacterium | reverse complement strand
CCGCGTCGCTCGCGGCTGGCTGGACAAACCGATCTTCGAACGGCGTTTCACGCAGAATCCGACCGTTTGCCACGCAGTTCAGGGCCACTCCGCCTGCCATGCACAGCTTCTTCAGCCGGGTTTCGCGGTAGAGGTGGTTGGCCATCTTCAGAAGGGCTTCCTCCGTAACCGCCTGGAGAGAAGCGGCTACGTCCTGGTGGAACTTCTCGATTGGCTCACCGGGTTTGCGCGGCGGTCGGCCGAACAGCCGGTGAAAGCGCCAGTTCGTCATTCGCAGCCCGTAGTCGTACGCGAAATACTTCATGTTCAGCCAAAAGCTTCCATCCTCTCGGATGTCAATCAGTTCGTACATCTTGTCGCGGTACACGGGCTCGCCGTACGGAGCGAGGCCCATCACCTTATACTCGGCGCTGTTCACCTTGAAGCCCAAGTAGTACGTCAAGGCGCTGTAAAGCAACCCAAGCGAATGCGGAAAGTGGATCTCTTTGAACAGATCAATCCGACTGCCCCGTCCCACGCCGTACGTAGTCGTGGCCCACTCGCCGACGCCGTCTGTGGTCAGAACGGCGGCCTCCTCGAACGGCGACACGAGGAACGCGCTGGCAGCGTGGCTCATGTGGTGCTCGGCAAAAAGCACGGGCCCGTCGTAGTTGAGGAGCTTTCGAATCTCGTGGCGTACCCACAACTTCTGGCGAAGCCAAGGAGGAAGGGCTTTCAGGAACGCGACCGAACTCTTGGGGAAAGTGGACAGGTAGGTCAACAGGATCCGCTCGAATTTCACCAGGGGGCGATCGTAGAAGCCGATGTAGTCGAGGTCATCAACGCCGATTCCTGCCTCGCGGAGGCAATAGCGAATGGCATGAATGGGGAACGACCAGTCGTGTTTCTTGCGCGTGAAGCGTTCCTCCTGCGCGGCGGCGATCACCTCGCCGTCCCGCAGAATCGCTGCCGCCGCGTCATGGTAGTACGCTGAAATGCCGAGGATGTGAATGGCCATCCGGTGCTCACTCTCCGCTCACGCGTCGCATGATCTGCGTTCCCGAACGTCAAAAGGGGTGTGCAGCACGCTCGACCGTACGTACTTCCGGTTCACGATCGAGCCAGTAAGATACTTGCCCCCTTGCACGCCTCCGCAAGTAGTCCTTCCCGAACACCTTCAATGCTAAGGCCACGGGACCAAACAGGAGCCAGTACACCAAGAAGAGCAACAGGTGTGTATTGACAACCCCGATGACGTGGGCCAGCTTTCGCCAGGCCTCAAACACCCTACTTGCCAGTTCCCTCGGGGTCATATGCAACCTCAGCAATCGCTACCTCGGATGAGTCCCCTCAAACGGCCTGCAGGTTTCTATTTTCCTTCTCTGATCTTCGGGATGCCGAGATCCCGGCATATTTTCGCTGCCAATCGGTCATCAATCTCCGTGTGACGTGGGACGGTGGAAAGGCGACCCGTCAAAGGATTCCGAAACACAGAGTGACTTGAACCTTCGCGCACAAGCTCGCACCCGTACGCGCGAAGATGCCGCAGCAGTTTCCAGCGTTTCAATCCACGTCCTCGAGAACGATATCCTCACGCACTGTCATTTCAGCTCCGTTGCCCTGGTCACTTTCGCCCGACAACTCTAACACCAGCCTGATGGCCTCTTCGAGATTTCGCCTCGCCTCTTCCAGTGTTCTGCCC
>CAYXFI010000191.1:1661-5616 GCA_964464205.1 uncultured Cytophagia bacterium | reverse complement strand
CACCAGCCTGATGGCCTCTTCGAGATTTCGCCTCGCCTCTTCCAGTGTTCTGCCCTGCGTGTTCGCGCCGGGCAAATCTTCGACGTAGCCAATCCACCAGTCACCACGCTTCTCAAAGACCGCTTTGAACCTTCTCATCTCACACACCTCACGAGCAAGGGCTCCCTTTCGCTTACAAACAAATGACGGCCTCCAGTCCGCAATCAAACCAAACGGCACATTGTGCCTCGCGAGAATCCCCACGCCACTACTGGAATAGCTCGCTACTCAATCCACCCGTAGTACCTTCCCATCCAGTACGGCAAGAGCCACGAAGTTCCCGGTCGTTCGGTGCGGCCGCCGTTGCCCCAGATCGCCTTCCAGGGGTTGCGGTCCCAGCGCATCAGACCACGCTCGCTCGGTGGCAAAAGCCGGCTGGTCTGAAACTGCTCAGCTTCGGGTACCCGTACGATGCGTACATCCTCCCGCTTCGTGTTGTCGATCGTCCACCGGACCAGATCCAGCGGCGTGTCGCGGAAGAAAAAGATGTCGGCCTCGAGCTGAACGGGCTCCTGCCCCGTGCAGGCCGCGTACACGAAGTCGAAAAACGGGCTCTGATCCCGCTTCACTTGCTCGTACCACCACTCGATGCTTTCCCTGTAGAGCCTGCGCAACTGCGGGTCGTCCTCCAGATCGAAAAGGATCAGGTACGATTGCGCCAGCAGGTTGTCGTCGATGTGGGTTCGCCACGCCGGATCAATCGTCTTGGCGTACCGCACATTTTCCGCGTAGTTGTACTCGTGGAGCAACTTGAGATACTCACGCTGGTATTTCTCGTCCCCGCTCACGCTGTACGCCAGTTTCAGCCAGGCCAGAATCTCCACCGAGTTCACGCCGCGCTCGCGGATCCAATCGGGGTCGCCGTTCAGAAGCTCGGGACTCCAGACGCCCCATTTCGTGTGCGTCCCGTCGATGTCTTTCAGCACATAGCCGCCCGCGATGATGTAGTCCACAATCCTGCAAATCTGCTCGCGCACGCGGGGCTTGACCGCATCGTCCGCGGCCAGTTTGTAGAAACAGTGGTACCCGAACATATGCCCTGTGATCTCGTCGCTGCTCGTGTCGCCCTTCCACAGCCATTTGCCGTCCCGCGAAAGCCGCCACCGCTTTTCGACGCGCTTCTCTCGCGGATTTCTCACGTGCATGTCGGCCCACTCCGTGTCGGAGATCGTGCGGTTCGCATCGGCTACGCGGGTCCAAGTCGAAGGGACAACCGTTCGCGCGACGAACCCTGGGGTTTCGGTCACTTCCTGCAAGTAGCGCATTGCCTCGAATGCGCGCCTCGCGCGCTCTTTGGCCTCGGGATCCTGCGTGGCGGCGTAACGGAAAGACTCCATCGCCAGGTACATCCCGGTGAATAGTCCGTCGTTGTCCGTGTCCATCGGCTCCCACCGCGACGTGTCACCGGGCACCGGCAACAGACACTGCTCCACCAGATACGGGTCCCTCACATGTCTGCGGTAACAGATCTTCAAGAAATGGGCGGCCTTTTGCGCCAGAGTTATCCGCCTCGGTTCGATCGAGCTGACTCCCGCGGACGTAGCGATCCACGCCGTTCCGTCCGGACCGAACGCAATGTCCCGAACGTCGTCGCTCAAGAGCCAGCGGCGGCTGTGCCGCACCGACCAGCGCTTCCCGTCGAAGCGGGCAATCCCCAACCGAGTTCCAACCCACATGCGACCGTCCGGACCTCGCGCCACGCACTGAACCACGGCATTCGGCAGGCAACACTCCGGACGGTACTCGCGAACCTTGATCTCCCCGCGGTAGACCGTGATCCCTCCGAGGCCGCCGATCCAAAGAGCGCCATCCGGCCCGAAGGCGAGACCCCGTACGCTCGCGCTGATGAGCCTCCCAGGACCGCGAAACAACCTCACCCCGTCGCGCAGTTGATGGTACAGCCCCACCTCCGTGGCGAGCCAGAAGCCGCCTTCGCCGTCGGGCACCGCAGCTCTGGGTTCCTTGGAGTAAGGAGTTCCCAGGTACGTCGCCTTCCGATCGGCGATTCGCCAGACTCCATCTGGACCAAAAGCCAGTAGGCTGTCTCTGAACGCACAAAGGAGACTGACCGGCTGGTCTACACCGCGTACCTTCCTGGGACCAGAGGAATCGAACCAGTACACCCCCTTCCACGTGGCAAGCCAGATACGGCCGCTGCTGTCGACCGACACGTCGTAGGCGGGCCCGTCCGTCAGGACCTCGGTCCAGTTGCCGCTCGCTCGATCCAGTACGTAGATGCCCGACCCCGTCGCCGCCCACACCTTCCCGTCGCTTCCCACTTCCACGGCACGAACGTCGCTGGCCTTGCCGTCCGGCAAAGGATACGGCACGTGGACTTCCTGCACGAAAGGATCGTCCGGGACTCCAGACAGGGCTACCCCGAAAGAGCCTGGCAGGCAACACGCAAGACAACAAATGCCGACCAGGGCCTTCACGATCTTCATTTCCCGCTCCTGCGTCTGATTTCTCTCGGTCCGCGCGACAGTTGAACCTATTCAGCCCATTTCATTGCCCGAACACCGGCGGCGAAAGCCAGGATTCCCACTCCCAGCAGTATTCCGCATGGGAGGGCCATCTCCGTGAGCGTAAAACCCCGCCACGTTCCGCCTTCCAGTGCAAGGATCGCCCACCGAACCGGGCTCACCACGCTCGCGCTCCGCAACCAACCGGGCATTGCGATGAGAGGGATCATGCCGCCTCCCAGCATCGCCATCGGCAAGATCGCCGCCCATGCCACACCGGCTGCCGCTCTCTCTGTGCGTCCCAGGACTGAAAACAGCATCATGATCCCCACGAAACCGATGCTCGCGCTACCGATCGCCAGTGCGGTCTGCACCGGGTGAATGGGCCCCACCCCAAACACCAGGCGACCGAACAAAAGCAGAGCCGCGGACAAGCCAACAGTGGCCAAGAAACACGCAAGCGCTTTGCCGGCCAGAATATGGCCACGACGTAGAGGAAGAGATCGCAGGCGATCCAGCGTACCCGACCTCCGTTCGCTAACCAACCCCACGGCGAACCCGGCAACAGCTCCCATGATCCCCCAGAGAATACCTTGAGGGAACGTGATCGAGAACACGTTCACCGGACCGCTCCGTTCGATCTCCAAGGCGCTGGCCGAAATGCGCAGCGGTTCGAAGCCGCGGAAAAAACGTCCTCCACCGGAGCTATCGGCCGTCATCAGGGAATCAGCGGAAACCAGGAGACGCAACAGCGGTCGCTTCAGCCTGGGCGGCAACCCGTCGGCCCGCTTCACGTCGCGTAAGCTTGCCAGCAGCGATTCTCTCATGCGACCGACGTCCGCGAAAGATTCCTTCCACACCTCCGAAGCTTTCTTCATTAAGACCCCCTCAAGCACCGAGGCGTCAACGCGCCGCGCCGGATCGTACATCAGCTCTACCTCCGGCGGCTCGGTGCGGAATGGCGTGGATATCTTCTTCCCAAACCCCTTCGGCAAGATCACCAGAGCGCTCGTCCGGCCACGGCGTAGGAGATCCTTTCCTTCATCTTCAGACGTCACATGCCGCACGCGGAGCTCTTTCGAAGAATCCAGCCGCGCGACGAAAACGCGGGACTCGTCGGTGAGATCCTCGTCGAGTATTGCCACCGGAACAGACCGCGGCTCGCCACCTCCACTGTACACGAGTCCGAAGAACACCGCAAAAAGCACGGGAAATAGCAATGTGAACGTGAACCCTGACTTGTCCCGAAGCAGGAGCTTCAAGTCCTTGGCCGCGAGCGCCCAGACTTCCGACATGCTAATCCCTCAATTCTCGGCCTGTGAGCTCCAAAAAAACCTGTTCGAGGTTCGGCTTTTCAATCCAGATCCGGTCGTACTCTCCGCTGGACTGCAGTTTTCGGATTTCCTGAAGCGGATCCTCCGTCGCAATCCGTACCCTTTCCCCACCCCGTTCGG
>CAYXFI010000191.1:0-1651 GCA_964464205.1 uncultured Cytophagia bacterium | reverse complement strand
CACGACAGGACGCCCCCCGTAACGTTCGATGAGCCGTTCCACAGGGTCGAGAGCCAGAATCCTCCCGTGATCGATGATCGCCACCCGGTCACAGATCTGCTGAGCTTCCTCCATGTAGTGTGTCGTGAACAGCACGGTCGTCCCAGACCGGGACAGCTCAACGACGTTCTGCAGGATCGCAGCTCGTGACTGCGGGTCGACGCCGACAGTGGGTTCATCCAGTACCAGCAGTGGGGGCCGGTGGACGATGGCCGCAGCCAGATTCAGACGGCGCTTCATTCCGCCCGAGTACGTAGCCACCCTGTCTTTGCGGCGTGCCGTGAGACCCACAAAGTCGAGAGCCCACTTCACGTTCTCGGTGAGCCTACGACCTTTCAATCCGGCCAAGCGTCCGAACAATCGCACGTTTTCCTCACCCGTCAGGTCCTCGTAGAGCGCCAGTGCCTGTGGAGCCACTGCGATCTTCCTGCGCACCTGCGGATCCCTGGGATCTCCCCGGCCATCGATCCAGACTTCCCCGGCGTCGGGTTCGAGGAGTCCAACAATGATCTTCACGGTGGTCGTCTTCCCCGCACCGTTCGGGCCCAGTAGGCCGAAAATCTCCCCCCTCTCCACCTGGAAACTGACACCATCAACTGCGACCAGATCTCCGTACGACTTCACAAGGTTCTCCACACGAATCATCGAGGAAACCCAGTGAGTTTGCTACCTGGTGCCCGCTTCGATCCAACCTTTGTACCGTGCCATCCAGTACGGCAGCAACCAAAAAACGCCGTCGCTTTCGGTCCAGCCGCCGTCGCCCTGCACCGCGTTCCACGGATTCTGATCCCAACGGGAAGTTTCACGCTCGCTCGGGGGGAGCAAACGGTCGGTCTGCCACTGCTCCATCTCCGGTTTTCGAACCAGCCGGACATCCTCGCGACGGCTGTTGTCCACCCGCCAGCGGACGAGGTCCAGGGGCACATCCCGGAGGTACGCCACATCCTGCTCAAGCTCCACCGGATTCCCGGTGCACAACGCGTACACGAAATCGAAAAACGGGCTTTGATCGTGTCTCGCATCCTCGTACCAGTAGTCCAGGCTTTCCCGGTACAGAGCGCGCAAAGTCGAATCGTTTTCATGAAGAAAGAGACAGGGATACGCAAGTGCAAGCAGTTCGTCGTCGATGTGAGTCCGCCAGGCCGGATCGTACGTCTTCGCGTAACGGACGTTCTCGGCGTAGTTGTGCTCGTACAGCAGCTTCAAGTACTCCCGCTGGTACTTTTCGTCTCCGCTCACGTGGTAGGCCAGCTTGAGAAACGAGAGGATTTCCGCCGAGTTCACGCCCCGTTCCGGTCTCCAGTCCGGATCGCCGTTGAGCTTCTCCGGGCTCCACACTCCCCAGCGCGTGTGCTTTCCATCGATGTCCCGAAGCACGTACCCACCGTCGATGATGATGTAGTCCACAATACGGCAGACATGTTGGCGGACTCGCTCCCGTTCCTCTTCGTCGGCAACCAAATCGTAGTAGAACAGATACCCGAACATGTGCCCGGTGATTTCGTCGCTGCTGGTGTCTCCCTTCCAGAGCCACTTGCCGTCCCGAGAAGGACGCCAGCGCTTTTTCACCCTCTTGTTCCGCGGATCCGCCACGTGCATGTCCGCCCACTCC
>CAYXFI010000190.1:0-7545 GCA_964464205.1 uncultured Cytophagia bacterium | reverse complement strand
TGCAACCTCAGCGACAGCCACCACGTCATGGCCGTCAGCCCGTAGAGCCCTCACTATCGCAAAATCACAGCTCTCGTCGGCGAGGAAACGCACTGGTTCTCCCCCGCTAGACGTCGAAGCATGACGCGCGGTTCAGCTGCTTACCTCAAGTTCCTCGTTGGCCAGCAGATCAGCGGCGTAAGCGAGGGCCGCGCGAATGTCCTCTAGCGTCAGGTTTGGGTAAGCATCCAGCAGGTCCTGCTCCGTAGCACCCTCGCTCAGTTTGCGCAGGATGAGTTCCACAGGAATTCGTGTTCCCCGAATGACGGGTTTGCCCAGCATGATCTTCGGATTGATCTCAATGCGCTTCGCAAGATCCACGTTGGATCCCTCCGTGCAACCATCGCTCAGACACAGCCGACTACAGTTGTTCGCGAATACTCAGGGGGGATCGCCTCGGGCTTTCGCAAGTTCGGATCCGCCCTCGAGGGTTGGTTTGACCCGCCAACCGCGACGCTTCCACTGATAGGCAGTACAGCCCAAAACAGGAGCCATACCGTCAACCAAGACCTGTCCGGACAGTTTGCGATCAGTCCAATCTACACCTGCGTCAAATTGTAGTTCGGCGCTTCCTTCGTGATGATCACATCGTGGGGGTGACTCTCACGCAACCCAGCCGAGGTCATTCGGACGAAACGCGCTTTCTCCTTCAACTCGCGAATGTTCGCGGCACCGCAGTAGCCCATGGCTGCTCGCAAGCCGCCGACCATCTGAAACACCACGTCTCCGAGCCTACCGCGGTACGGCACCCGTCCCTCGATGCCTTCCGGAACCAGCTTCTTCGCGTCACGGATGCCTTCCTGGAAGTAGCGGTCCCCGCGGCCCGCTTGCATCGCTCCGAGCGAGCCCATTGCGCGGTAGACCTTGTAGCTCCGACCCTCGAGGAACACCAGTTCACCGGGGCTCTCCTCCGTCCCGGCGAAGAGGTTGCCGATCATCACCGAATCAGCCCCAGCGGCGATCGCTTTGGCGATGTCGCCGGTCTGCTTGATCCCACCGTCGGCGATCAGGGGCACGCCGTGCTCGGCGCACACCTCCGCACAGGTCATGATGGCCGTGATCTGGGGAACGCCCACGCCCGCCACTACGCGCGTGGTACAGATCGAACCGGGGCCGATCCCGACCTTCACCGCGTCCACACCCCGTTCGATGAGAGCGCAAGTACCCTCCGCGGTGGCCACGTTCCCCGCGACGAGCTGCACGTCCGGGAAAGCCTCGCGAAGTTTCGCCACCGTGTCCAGTACACCCTTCGAGTGCCCGTGCGCGGTGTCCACCACCAGAGCGTCCACCCCAGCGTCCACGAGCGCGCCGGCGCGGTCCATCGTGTCGCGTGCCACGCCCACGGCTCCGGCCACCCGCAGTCGCCCGTGCTCGTCCTTCGCCGCGTTCGGAAACCGCTTCCGATTCAGAATGTCCTTGACCGTGATGAGCCCCTTCAGATTCCCTTCCTCGTCCACCACCAGCAGCTTCTCAATTCGGTGTTGTTGCAAAATCTGCTCCGCCTCGTCAAGCGACGTGCCCGGCGGTACGGTGATGAGATTGTCCTTGGTCATCACCTCGGCCACTGGCCGGTCCAGGTCCGTCTCGAAGCGCAGGTCGCGGTTGGTCAGGATCCCCACCAGTTTGGTACCCTGCACGATCGGGATCCCTGAGATGCGGTAGCGGGCCATCAGCTCCATCGCATCGGCGAGCCGCCGGTCCGGAGTGAGGGTGATGGGCTTGAGGATCATCCCGCTCTCCGACCGTTTCACCCGATCCACCTCCGCGGCCTGCCGGTCGATGGACATGTTCTTGTGAATCACGCCGATGCCGCCCTCACGCGCCAGGGCAATGGCCAGGTCGGACTCCGTCACCGTGTCCATCGCCGCGCTCACGAGCGGGATGTGGATCGGGATCTTCTTCGAAAATACGGTCCGGGTGTCGGTTTCTTTGGGCAACACCTCCGAATAGGCCGGCACGAGAAGCACATCATCGAAGGTAAGGGCTTCGCCGAGGACTTTCTGCTCAATCATGCTCATGACGTCCGTTCTCCGTGAACCAGTTCATCAAGCTGACCAACTGCACCGCCAACTGCGCGGGAATCCGTTCTCAGGTAGCGCAGCCCCCCAGCTACTCACAGTAGAGCGCCTCGGCGCGGGTCACGCACAACGATCGTCACGCGACAGGGGAAACACTGTGATGTCGGTAGGCACCTACGCCGGCGGTTCTCAGTCGAGCGGAACGACCTCATCCACCTCGCGCGCAAGATCGCCCGACCGTACCAGTCGGGCCACCGCTTCGATATCGGGCTGTAGTACCCGATCCCGATCCATGAAGGGCACCACGCCGCGAATCACCTCGTAGGCCCTGCGCGTGCCAACGCCCGGCTTCAGCGGCTTACGGAGGTCAAACGCCTGCGCGGCAGCGAGCAGCTCCACGGCGATGACCACCTCCGCGTTCTCCACCACTTTCATCGCCTTCCGGGCCGCCCAGGCAGCCATCGATACGAAGTCTTCCTGATTTGCCGAAGTGGGAATGGAATCGACCGACGCCGGGTGCGTCAGCGTCTTGTTTTCCGACACCAGGCTGGCCGTCATCACCTGGGCGATCATGAAACCGGAGTTCAGCCCCACGTCGGGAGCGAGAAAGGCTGGGAGCTGGCTGATGACGGGGTCCATCAAGTCCTGCACACGGCGCTCGGCCATGTTGGCCAACTGCGCCACCGCGATGGCCAGATAGTCCGCCGCGAGCGAGATCGGCTGCGCGTGAAAGTTCCCGCCCGAGAGCACGTCCCCTTCCTCGAGGAAAACGAGGGGATTGTCGGTAGCGGCGTTGATCTCCACCGAAAGGACGGAACGAACGTGGCGCAGAGCCTCACGCACGGCCCCGTGCACCTGCGGGACACATCGCAGGCTGTAGGCGTCCTGCACTTTGCCGCAGTCTTTGTGCGACGCCACAATCTCGCTGTCTGCGACGAGCCGCCGAACGTTCCGCGCCGTCTGCAGTTGCCCCTGGAAACCACGGGCCGTCTGAATCCGCTCATCAAACGCGACGGGCGTGCCCAGAAGTCCCTCCAGGCTCATCGCAGCGGCGATGTCGGCGCAACGGAGCAGATTGTCCGCCCGGAGGTACGCCAACGCCGCCAGTGCCGTGCTGACCTGAGTGCCGTTCAGAAGCGCCAAACCTTCCTTCGGCCCGAGGTGGATCGGCTTCAGCCCCGCCTCGCGAAGGGCCTCTCCGCCGGGTAGAATCCGGCCCTCGTATTCCGCTTGCCCCTCACCCAGCAGAACCAGAACCAGATGGGCCAGCGGAGCCAGATCTCCCGAGGCCCCCACTGAACCCTGAGAAGGCACAACGGGGGTCACCCCTCTGTGGTACAACCCAAGCAGAGCATCCACGATCTCCGGACGGACGCCGCTGTAGCCTTTGGCCAGAGTGTTGACCTTCAGTACAAGGATCGCCCGCACGACCTCGCGGGGTAGCCTCTCCCCCACACCCGCGGCGTGGCTCCGCACCAGGTTGAGCTGAAGCTGGTCGGTGTCCTCCCGGCTGATGACCACCTGAGCCAACTTGCCGAATCCGGTGGTCACCCCGTAGACCACCTCTCCTTCCGCTACCTTCTGCTCGATGACCGCGCGCGCTTTGAGGATTCGCTGACGAGCTTGGGGGGAAAGTTCAATCCGTACAAGCGAGGAAATGGAAGCTTCGTGGAGGTCTTCGAGTGTGAGGCTTTCGCCGTCGAGGATGATCTTCCTCATGCCTTGGTCCCTTGGGCACCCACCTGTCGCCGCCCGCTCAATGCAACATAGCCAATTCAGCGAAATGAATCAACGCTTTTCTTGGCGGGAATTCCCCTCAGAGGAAACGACGAAGCAGGCTGCGAGAGGTCTACGTGCCTGGCTCGACCCTACGGCTCCCCACGCCTCTTGGTGGGGTCCCAAGTGCACCCGTAGACCGAGGGGGACACAGATCGGGGTTCCCCTGGCCCGGCAGGGGTCAGTTGCCAATTTGCGGGAGATAGTCTCCGTTGGGCAGGAGCAGAGGAGGCACCGTCTCTCCTCGCAAGCGGCGTATCCTGCGCTCACACTGCTCCCACTTCGGGCCCCGGCAGTAGAGCACAATCCACGTGTTGCGCACCCCCTCGATTTTGAACCGATTGAAGATCGGACAGCCAGCCAGGAACTCACACTGCTGCATTCCCAGCACCCTCGATGCGTCTTACTGTTCCCACGTCACGAGAACCGGCGTGAAGGGATGAACCAGATCCGGATGGTGCGGCAACACCCGGACGGCAAAGCCCGTCCGGCCGCTCCGCTTGCACTCCACCTCGCATTCGTATACGTACTCGGGCCCGTCGCTTTCCTTCAGTTCCATTTCGTAGGCGTAAGGTTCGTAGATCTGGCATCGCGTGTCCATCGGGCCGACGATGGCCTGCACGGTGACGTCTTCCGGGGTGAGTTCGCCCAGGCGAACGCGTGCCCTGAGCCGAATGCGATCGCCCACTCGAATGCCCTCTTCCGGGATCTCACCCTCGGCGACCACCTTCACCTCGGACCAGTACTGCGCTACGCGCTTACGCCATGCCGCCAGCTTCCTGGCCGGATCGCCGTTTTCCTGGAACAAACGTCTGTGGTAGTGGTGTGCAGGCAGGTAGAAGAGCTCCGTGTACTCCCGCACCATCCGGTGCGTGTTGTAGTAGGCCGCCAGGCTTTTGATGGATTCCTTCATCATCCGGATCCAGCCGCGCGGCAGGCCGATCTTGTCGCGCTCGTAGAAAAGCGGCACGATCTCGTTTTCCAGAAGCTCGTACAGGAGCTGACTCTCTACGTAATCCTGCTCCTCAGCACTGGCGTAGATCTCGCCGGAGCCAATGGCCCAGCCCACCTCGGGGCGGTAGGCTTCGTCCCACCAGCCATCCAAAATGCTCACGTTGATGGCCCCGTTGGCCGCGGCCTTCATCCCGCTGGTTCCGCTCGCCTCGAGCGGGCGGCGCGGATTGTTCAACCACACGTCCACCCCCTGAACCATGTAGCGCGCCACGGCCACGTCGTAGTCCTCCAAGAACACGATGTGACGCCTGAGCCCTGGGTCCCGGGCGAAGTGAACAATCCGGCGAATCAGCTTCTTTCCCTCATGATCCTGCGGATGGGCTTTACCCGCGAAGATGATCTGGACCGGCCGTTCGGGGTTGGTGAGGATGCGCCGCAAACGCTCGGGATCTCTCAGGATGAGGTCAGCGCGCTTGTACGCCGCAAACCGCCTCGCGAATCCAATGGTGAGAGCGTTCGGATCCAGCACTTCCTCGGCGGCCTGGATACTCTGCAGACTAGCTCCCTGGCGACGATAGTACTCCCGCAGGCGGCGGCGCGCGAAGGCAATCAGCCGTTGCTTCCGGATCTCGTGCACGCGCCAGAGTTCGCCGTCCGGGATCAGGTCCACGCGTTCCCACACCTTCTGATCCGCTGGCTCCTCCACAAACTTGGGTCCGAGGTAGCGATCGTACAGCGCGGCCATGTCGTGGCTGATCCACGACCGCGTGTGGATCCCGTTCGTGATGTGCTTGATGGGGATCTCCGGCTCGGGGAGCCCTGGCCACAGCTTCCGCCACATGTTGCGGGAAACCTGCCCGTGCAGCCGACTGACACCGTTGCAGAAAGCCGAGAGCTTCAGCGCCAGCACCGTGAGGCAGTAGGTCGGAGAAATTCCCGGTTCTTCCTGACCGAAAGCGAGGAACTCGCTCCACGAGATCCCCAGCTCAGGAAGCATCGGTTCCAGGTACTTGCGCACCAGATTGGGATCGAAATGCTCGTTCCCGGCCGGCACCGGCGTGTGCGTGGTGAACACGTTGGTCGCCCACACCAGCTCCCGGGCTTCATGGAAGCTGAGCTTCCACTGCTTCATCAGCGAGCGGATGCGCTCGATGGCCAGGAAAGCAGAATGCCCTTCGTTCATGTGGTACACGGTGGGGCGCAGGCCCAGAGCCTCCAGCGCGCGAACCCCACCGATGCCCAGCACGATTTCCTGCCGGATGCGTTTATCGCGATCACCACCGTAGAGCTGGTCGGTGATGCCCCGATGATGCGGGCGATTCTCCGGGAGGTTCGTGTCCAACAGGTACAGGGGCGTCCTGCCCACCTGCACTCGCCAAACCTGGGCGTACACCTTCTCCCCGAGCAGGTCCACGTCCACCCGGATCGGGTTGCCTTCCGCGTCCCGTTCCAGCGTCACGGGCATGTTGTACCAGTCGTTATCGGGATAGACCTCCTGTTGCCAGCCGTCCAGATTGAGACGCTGCTGGAAGTAGCCCTTCTGGTACAGAAGTCCCACCCCAACCAGTGGGACGCCCAGGTCGCTGGACGACTTCAGGTGATCCCCGGCGAGCATCCCGAGACCCCCCGAATAGATGGGAAGCCCCTCGTCCAGGCCGTACTCCATGGAGAAGTACGCCACGAGGAAATCGTCTTCGCTGGAATAGGCATCCTGAAACCATGTGGGCCGAGCGAGGTACTTGCTGAATTCTTCGTACACCCGCTCCAGTTCGGCGACGAAACTGTCGTCCTGGGCAGCCGCTTCCAGAGCCTCGGGTGAGAGCAAACCCAGCATGGCCACGGGATTGTGCCACGACTTCTCCCAAACCTCTGGATCCAGCCGCAGGAACAGGCGCACAGCTTCCCAGTTCCAGGAAAACCATAGGTTTTTGGCCAGGAATTCGAGGGGGCGTAGCAGTTCGGGCAGGCGTGGGAACACGTGGAGTTCGTGGACCTTCATCCTTGCTTCCCTCCCGGTACACTGATCGAGGTCATCTCTTCGTGCTGCACGCGGGGCAAACGTACGTGCTGGCTGCTTGGTTCCCCCATTCGTCGAATTCCACCCAGGCGGGCGGGACCGTCAGAACTTGAACAGACGGCGTATCTTCCCCTTCAGGCCCGCCTCCGACCGGTCTCCCTGATCTTCGAGCTTCTTCTGCAGCTCAAGGATGATCTCGTCGTCGAACAGTTCGGGCTCCTCCTCCGCTTTGGCTCCGCCGGTTTCGTCGCGGAGTTTCTCAGTCAGGAGCTGGAGTCGTACCGCGGCGTCCTCGGATCTGTTCTTGTACGACTCCAGCGCGGCGACGCACTGATTCAGCACGTCACGACAAGGTTCGCTCACCAGATCCCCCGGCTTCGGCTTGTCGCGCATGTACTCCACGAGGGCCAGAGCAAAACCGGCCAGCACATCGTCGCGCAGTTTCTCAGCCGTTTCCCGCAATCCTTCCACCACGAAGATCGCATTGTCGACCTGCGCCACCCGCGGCTCTTCTTCCGAAGCGAGCAATTTGCGCAGGCCCACCACAACCTCGCCGATCTCATCGGCCAGAACGTCGGCGAAGAGTTCATCGATGCTTTTTGCGTCCAATCCCTCGGAGCCCGAAGGAAGGTTCACCGCCTCCAGTTGTTCGACCGGGGCGCTTTCCTCCGTTTCCTCATCCTCCATTAGTTCCATCAATTCGCTGGCTTCCCGGATGTCGAACAGGCTGCCTTCCTCCTC
>CAYXFI010000189.1:0-7556 GCA_964464205.1 uncultured Cytophagia bacterium | reverse complement strand
GGAGCGACGCGCTCCTGCGCGTCCTGGGCCTCTGGGACCGGAAAAGTCCACCTGCGTTTGCCGGAAGTCTCCGGGGCGGGCCTGCGAACGACGTGGTTCTTGCTCCTACGGTGCGGAACCCGCCTCAAGTTCAGCTTGCTCGGTTCGGGACGGTTGGCTATCTTGGCCCAACGGATTTCGGGTCAGCCCAGCGCGGAGGTAGACGTGGGATTCACGCAGGCCGACTATCTGGTTCTGTTCGCCTACCTGCTGGTAGTTGCGGCTCTCGGTAGTTGGTTCGGCAAACGGATGCGCGACTCGCGCGACTATTTCCTGGGGGGACGACAGCTCCCCTGGTGGGCCGTGAGCCTGTCCATCGTGGCGACCGAGACCAGCACCCTCACCTTCATCGGCGTGCCGGCCCTGGCCTACTCTTCCAACATGGCATTCCTCCAGCTCACGTTCGGCTATTTCCTGGCGCGGATCGTGATCAGCCTGCTATTCATCCCCGCCTACTACCGCGGCGACCTCTTCACCGCGTACCAGTTCCTGGAGCGTCGCTTCGGCAGCCGGGCACGGAGTCTGGCTTCGGTCATCTTCCTGGTCACCCGTGTGCTGGCCGATGGCGTGCGCCTGTTCGCCACGGCCATCCCTCTCGCCCTGATCACGGGAATGAGCTACCCCAAAGCCATTGCCATCATCTGCGTGGTGACGGTGGTGTACACCTACGTGGGTGGCATCAAGGCCGTGGTGTGGATGGACGTGATTCAAATCATCATCTACCTGGCAGGAGCTGTGGTGGCGGTATTCGCCATTCTGCACAAGCTGCCCGGGGGGTGGTCAGAAGTCGTTCGGGTCGGATCGGAGGCGAGGAAATTCGTGATCTTTCAGGGCACGTTCGATCTGAAGATCCCTTACACAATCTGGTCTGGAATCCTCGGCGGTACGTTCTTGACGATGGCCAGCCACGGCACGGACCAGCTCATGGTGCAGCGGCTTCTCACGTGCCGGAACGTCCGGGACAGCCAGCGAGCCCTGATCGGCAGCGGTTTCTTGATCGTTGCGCAGTTCGCCTTTTTCCTCATCATCGGCGTGATGCTTTACGTCTTCTACCAGCGCTTTCCCCTCGACCAGCCTCTGACCCGTTCCGACGAGGTCTTCCCGCTGTTCATCGTCAAGCATCTGCCGGCTGGCATCTCGGGACTGGTGATTGCGGCCATATTCGCGGCGGCCATGTCCACGCTCTCGGGCACGCTGAACTCGCTGGCTAGCAGCACGATGATCGATCTGTACAAGCCGATCCTCAAGCGCGAATTGACGCCCACTCGGGAACTGCTGCTCAGCCGGATGAGCACGCTGGTGTGGGCGGCGCTCCTGATCATGGTTGCGGCCCTGGCCGCCTCCTGGGGGAATGTGCTGGAGGTGGGCCTCACTATCGCCAGCTTCACATACGGTGGGCTGCTTGGAGCTTTCCTGCTGGGACGGGTGGTGCCCTGGGCCACTCAGACCGGAGCAGTTGCGGGGATGATCACCGGCTTGGCCGCAATGCTCATTGTGAGCACGACCCCGGTGGCCTGGCCGTGGTACGTCCTCATCGGGACGATTGTGACCTTCGCCACCGGTCTTGCGATCAGCCGGCTCGACCGGGGGGCACTGCATGTCGGCACGGAATCAATCGCGAAAGGAGTGGTTAGTCGTGAGTAAGAGAGTCGTACTCATCGCACTTTCAGCGGCTGTGAGCCTGCAGTTGGGGCCCGCGGGGTACGGCGCGGAAAGGCCGCCCTCCATTCACCAGATTGAGCTGGAAAAGCACCGGGCGGTGGAACCCGTGTACCCGGAAGCCCAGTACGTCGCACCCCTGGCACTGCGCAAGCGGGCGGCCCCCGATCGGGAAGTATTCGGCTACCATCCCTACTGGATGGGCACAGCCTACATGAACTACCACTGGGACCTGCTGACCACTGTGGCGTACTTCGGCGTGGAGGTGAACGGCACCGGCGACATCGTGAATCGCCACCGGTGGCCGGTCACCGACCTCGTGGATCGGGCGCATCAGCACGGTGTGCGGGTTGTGCTGGTGGCGATCCTGTTCAGCCGAAGCGAGCTCGATCTGCTTCTGGCATCGTCGCGCTACCGCACGCGGCTCGTGCAGCATCTTCTGGACGAGGTGATTCGCGGGCACGCCGACGGCATCAACATCGACTTTGAGGGCGTACCCGGCACGCAGCGCAACAACCTCGTGGCATTCATGCGCGAGCTGGCGGAGACGTTCCACTCGCACCTGCCCGGATCGTACGTCACGATGGCCACGCCTGCGGTGAACTGGTCGAACGCCTTCGACTACCGGCGTCTGGCTGAGGTGACCGATGGGCTGTTCATCATGGGGTACGACTACCACTGGAAGGGGTCCAGCTACGCCGGACCGGTCTCCCCGCTGGCCGGCTGGGGAACGCACAACATCACCTGGACCGTGAACGACTACCTTTCGGCCACAGGGGGCGATGGATCGAAGATCATCCTGGGCTTGCCCTACTACGGCTACAAGTGGCCTACCACGAGCGGGATACCGGGATCTGCGACGAGGGGCGATGGGAAGTCGATCCGCTATTCTGCAGCGGAACCGGAGGCCCAGTCGTACGGGAAGATCCGCGATCCGGAATCGCTCTGTCCCTGGTACCGGTGGCAGGAGTCGGACGGCTGGCACCAGTGCTGGTACGACGACAGCACCAGCCTCAGCGCCAAGTACGAGCTCGCGATCGAGAAGGATCTGAAAGGGGTGGGCATGTGGGCGCTGGGGTACGACGGTTCTCGCACGGAACTGTGGGGAGCGCTGGCGGATCACTTCGGGAGCAACGCTCCACCTCTGGAACCGACCCATTTCCGCGTGATCGCCCAGAATGGAGGAAGAATCAAAATCGCCTGCCGTGCCCCGGCGGGAGCCACCGCCTACCGCCTGTATCACAGCCTGGACGGAAAGGAATTCGAGGTGCTCGCGGATTTCCCCTCGGCGGACATCGAGCTCACGCGACTGGAACAGCGGCGCATTCACTACTTCCAGCTCAGTGCGTTGAACGGCAACGGCGAGAGCCCCAAGACGGAAGTGCTCGCCGCGGTGCCGGACTCGGTGGCACCCCGCGTGCTGATCGTGAACGGTTTCGACCGGATGAGCGAGGGGGGGAACACGAGGGATTTCGTGATTCAGCACGGCGGCAGCATGTGGCGCGCCGGGGTGGCCTTCAGCAGCGCGAGCAACGAGGCGGTGCAGGATGGCGACGTCTCACTGGCCGCCTACGATGTGGTGGACTGGATCCTGGGGGAAGAAGGAACGGCAGACGAGACCTTCAGCGATCGGGAACAGAGGGTTGTAGCGGACTACCTGGAGTCCGGGGGCATGCTCTTCGTCACGGGTTCGGAAATCGGCTGGGACCTGGAGGCGAAGGGGTCGGCGAATGACACCGCCTTCTACCACACCTATCTCAAAGCTCGCTACGTGAAGGACAAGGTGGCCGATTGGACCGTGGAAGGCGTGGCGGGCAGCATCTTCGAGGGCCTGGCCTTCGCCTACGACGACGGCACCCACGGGATCTACAGCGTCTCGTATCCGGATGGCATTGAACCCGTGGGAGGCAGCCGCGCGTGCCTACGCTACAACGCCGACTACGTCGCGGGCGTACAGTACGAGGGCACCTTCGGTGACGGTCAGACGCCGGGCAAACTGGTGTACCTGGGGATTCCCTTCGAGACGATTTACCCTCAAGCGGCCCGGGACTCGGTGATGGCGCGGGTGCTGGCCTTCTTCGGTGCGGTGCCCACCGGCCTGGAGGCGCCGTCCAATTCCACCGTGCCGGAAGAGTTCGCGTTGAGCCCCGCTTTCCCGAATCCCTTCAATTCGTCTACCACGTTGGAACTGAGAGTACCGCGGAAGACGTATGTCGGAATCACCGTTCGGGATGTGCTGGGACGCAAGGTACGCACGTTGATGCCCCCGGGCACGATCCTGGGTCCCGGGCGTTTTCGCGTGCGCTGGGATGGCCGCGACGACGCCGGCCGGTCGGTACCGTCGGGTAGTTATCTGCTCGTGGTCCGCAGCCGTGAGAAGGTCCTCACCCGGCGCGTTACCCTGTTGCGTTGAGCGCCGGGGCTCCGGGGTCGTCGGTGGGCGAGCTTGGCAGTGCAAATCGTGGGAGGGCAGGATGAAAAGAGTTGCGTTTCTCGCTGTGGTGGCTTCGACGGTTGTGGCATTGGGTTTGGCGGGCTGTGGGCGCCGTGAGCAACCATCTCCGGAGCCGGACGCGGCGAAGCCCGCTGGCGATACGACCGCAGTGGCAAAACCCGACACCGCTCCTCAGGCGCCACCCGGATTCAAGAGCATCCACCAGCTGGAGCTGGAGGAGCACAAGAAGCAACAAGGCAAGTGAGTTTGGGCCCAAAACGATGCGGCCTCCCGGAAGGGAGGCCGTCATCGGTCTGGCTACCGACTAAAGGGAGGAGAGAGGAGGAAGCAGCCAGAGATTGGGGTCCGCTGCAGCCGATCGACTATTCCATCGGCATCTTCTTGCATCCACGGTGCATGTGCGGGGGCATGCCGGGTTTCCCTTCGTGCGGGCGCCAATGGTGCTTCCGGTGCATGCCGAACCACGGGCCGCCCATCGCGCGCAGTTTCTCGCGCTGTTCGGGGGTCAGCACCTTCAGCACGGCCAACCGATGGGCCACATGTTTCTTCTGCAACGTGGCTTTCAGCTTGGCGATTTCGTCGATCTTCGCCTCGATCGCTTTCTGGTTCGGCTCGTCAGCGTTCATGAGTTCTTTCAGCTCGAGGCGTTTCACGCCCAGTTCGTTGCGGATCGGCAGCGTCTCCTTGGCGAACTGCAGCCGGAGATCCGCGATCTTCGCCCTTTGATCCTTCGTCAGTTCAAGGGCTTTGAACATGTGGGGCATGCCCATTCCAGGTTCGCCAGCCGGCCCGTACGGCTGGGCTACGGCCGAGAGCGAACCCAAAAGCGCTACCGTACCGACCAGGAGTGCTCCGACGATCTTCCTCATCATGTCCACCTCCTTTCTTCCTCTGTGGCCTGTTCTTCACCTCTGTCCTTCTTCGAACCCTGCAGCTATTTCGCGCAGGGTGGAAGTCTTTTCCCCGGTGGTGGGGGACGGTGGCCTCGCTGCATGGACTGGATCACTCGATCCTGGAAGGCCTGAGCCTGTTCAGGGCTCAGCACTTCGCGCACGTGTCGGAAGAAGCGCAGCGTGTGGAGTTCCATCTCGCTCTGAATCCGGCTGATGCGCTCGACGTGCTGCAAGAAGGCTGCGCTGTCGGCCTCACCGGCGAGGGCCAGCCCGGCCAGTGCGATCCGTTCTCGGACGAGCTTCGCCCGGAGGGGCCTCAGCGATCGGAAGTAGGCGACCCGCAGGGAGTCGAGCTGCTCACGCTGCTCCTCCGTCGGATTCAGATACGCCCACGGATCGTGGGGAGCTCGGTGAAATTGGTGCACCCACCTGGCGGGGGGACGCGCTGTCCCGTAGTAGATCAACACTCCGACGGCCGCAATGTTCACGGCCACGGAGAACAGCAGTGCGTACAGTGTCCACTTCGGTCGCATCCCGTCACCTCCCCGCGCTCGCGAGCGCCATGGTTTCCACCGCCTCAGTGAACGAGCCACTGAGGGGATCGACGATCAGGTTCGTTTCGTTTTGGTTCGCGAGCTCGCCCCGCGTGGCTTCCAGCGTGTTCGTAAGATGCTGACCCAGGAGCGTTCCGAGGAGCAGGCCGGTAGCGACCACGATCGGCACCAGAGCACGCTCCAGCAGCGCGCGGATCGTCTGCTTCGTGCGCGTCTCCGCAGCCAGGCGGACGGACACCCGCGCGGGAATGTGCTCCGGAGCCGATGGGACATGCCACTCGCTCAGGACCTCGTCCAGCGCCAGCATCCGGCGTTGGTAGGCACTGCAAGCCCGGCAGTCGTTCACGTGCCTTCGGACTTCGTCGCCGGATTCAACGAGGCGCGGATCGAGAGTGAGGAGTTTTCTGGCCTGTTCGCAGTTCATGTTTCCCTCGTTCCTCATCCGTGCTTCAATACACCGCAGCCAGTCAATTCTTGCGCCCCTCGCTGCGACCGGATGGGGCCTCGATCTCTAACAAATCGGCCAGCTTCGCGGCGAGCGCCACTTTGGCTCTGTGTAGTCGGGACTCGACCGAGGAGACGCTGGTTCCCATCACCTCGGCGATTTCCTTGTAACTCAGACCTTCGTATCGGTGCAGGATGACGGCCACCCGCTGCTTTTCCGGCAGGGAGTCGATCGCCCTGCGCACGGCCTCGGCCCGCTCACTTTTTTCCAGTTGCTCGTCGGGACGACTGGAGCTGTGCGCTCGCACAAAACTGGAGAATTCCTCAGGGTCGGGCTCGTCCCGATCCGGCCGCAGGAGTGCGTTGAGCGACAGGAACCGGCGTCGTCTTTTCCAGCGCAGAACGTTGAGACAGTGGTTCACCGAAATCCGGTAGAGCCAGGTCGAGAAGCTCAAGTGGGGTTGGAAGGAGCGCGCGGCCTTGTAGACTTTCAGGAAGATCTCCTGGGTGGCGTCTTCGGCCTCCTCCGGATTGCCAAGAAGGCGGTAAGACGTGGAGTAGACTTTGCGGTAGTAGCGCCGCACGAGCCTGTCGAACGCCCATCGATCCCCGTTCGCGCTGCGCAGCATCAGTGCGGAGTCGTCCGGTTCGGGATCGGGGGGTCGCGTTTCCCTCTCGGGGTTCTCTTGCTGTTCCACTGTGGTCACCTGATTCGCGCGCTCCATCGATGTGCCGCCACCAGGTTTGTGAACCAGTTGCTGTTCACGGGAGTTCCTGCCCTCACTCCGCGCCACTCCCGGATCAGAGCCGTACGGTGGGCTTTTCCCACGACGCTTTCGCTGGATCGGCACGTGTTCCTTTTTTGGTACACCCCGAGCGGGGAAAGCTTTCGCCACCGGCACGATGCAAAAGACTTGCGTCGAATTCGGCAATTGCGAAGATTCGGGTTGGGAGGGGCAGGACTCGGGGCGGCGCACTGTGTCGGCACAGGTTGTGGACCGCCGGATGCGTGTCCGACGCGTCTGGCTGAGGATTCCCGCGAGAGGACGGGTTTGCCCAGCGTTCCCGGTTTTTTTGTCCGCGGCACGTTGGTTGGCCGGATCGTGCCCTCTTGGGATGACCGCGGCAGCGCGGAGGGGTGGGGATCCGGGGCGGCGGTGGCGGTACTTGTGGGGGCGCGTGAGACGGTCGCAAGCTTGCTCAAGAGATCCGGGCGTCAGCGGGCTTCGGTCGCGGACGGGCGCGCTTGCGCCGAGATTCTCCCTCGCTGAAACCGCTCGACGAATTCGGTGACGCCGTCCGAGCCGTGAGGCATCCTGTCCGTGAGGTGGGTCGGCTCTTTTGCGGCTCGTGTGAGGGGCTGATGCGGTTTTCGGGAACAGCAGAGGAGGTGGAGATGCGCCGACGGGAGTTTCTGAGGCTTTCGCTGCTCAGTCTGGGGGCGCTGGCGGGCCCCAGCTGCGTTCGGCGAGGGCAAAGGCGGCCCAACTTCGTGTTCTTCCTCGTGGACGA
>CAYXFI010000188.1:0-7573 GCA_964464205.1 uncultured Cytophagia bacterium | reverse complement strand
TGGATGAGCGCTGTGCACGAGGCACGGGTGAGGCGGCTCTTGCTTTCGGGCGGGCCACGTAGTTAGGCCCCACTGCAACGGGCCTGGGGCAACAAAAAAAGCGGCCCGGCGGGCCGCTCGCGTCGCACATCTGCTCGAAGGGTGATCAGTAGCCGAAAGCGTAGACCTGACGGAAGGTAGCGTCGCCCTTGGACGGGTCGATTGCCCCAAAATCGTTCCACCTGCGGATCCGGCTCAGTACGCAGTCGATCAGGCTCTGGTCGTTGAGAGTTGTGGTCACCACTTCCACGTTCTTCACGGTGCCAGCAGGCGTGATGGTGAAACGAACCACCAGCTTCCCTTTGAGGTTCGGGTTGCGTCGGAGCGCGCGCTGGTAGCAGTACTGGATGGCCGCGTTGTGGGAGTTGACCACTGCCGCCACGGCGTCGGGGTCTCTGCTCCCGGCACCGCTGCCGGATCCGTTGTCCACAGGGGAAGCCGTGGACACGATCAGGTCGCCGCTGCGGGTGAGGGAAGCGGCCTCAGCCTCGCTCAGGCCGCTCACCAGATCGTCGATGTCGGCCACGGCGCTGGCGCGGCCTCCGCGGATACCCCGTCCGGAACCATCACCGTACCCGGAGCCGTTGCCAGGTTTGCCGCTAGTTTTCAGGCCCCCGACCTGGGAGAGTTTGACGTCCAGATCCGCATCCATGGAAGTGACCTGGCCGAGCACGTCCTCCACTGCGTCGTCGGAGTTGGAGGGACCTCCTGCCGCCGTCAGCAGAGCGAGGACTCCGGCGCCGGAGGCCTTCCGGGCGATTTGCGCTCGGGTCTGCCTGCGGGCCGCCGCCGCGCGCCGCCGGGCCGCAGCCCGTGCCTCGGCGGAGACCGGACCTTTGCTCCGTCGGGCGCCCTTCGCGGCCTTGCCTTCTCCCTCGCCTTTCGATTTCTCGGCCTTCGGCTGTTCTACCGTGCCAGAGCCGAGGGTCTCGACTGGCTTGGTTTCCGCTTTCGGGATTTCCCGCTCCAGAACCAGGCGCACGTAGCGCTTCTGGATCTTCTCGATCTCCTCCTGGGTGAATTCCTCGGGAGGCGGGTTGATCGCGAAGTACATGGCCAGGGAGAAGTGGACCATGAACGAGATGAGCAGGATGCTCAGGAAGCGCCGATCGAATCCTTCGAACGGTCGCCGGCGGAATTCCCGCACCACCTCTTCCGGCGAGAATTCCTCGATGGCTTCGCTTCCCGTCGTCCGGACTGTCCTATCCTCGACCTTCATCGCCATTGTCACCCTGTCGATGTTTTGGGGAGAGGCTTTTCCTTCTGCTCCCGTTTCTTACCCCTTCTGGTACACGGCAAGGCGCATGTTCGGATATTCGGCCTGACCGCATGTGGCCATGACTTTCACGAGGGTATTGTACGGCAAGTCCTTGTCGCCCTGAATGGTGATCTTGCCGCTAAATGGGGTGCCGTACAGTTCTTCCATCTTCTTGGCCTCGCGGGCGTGTACGTCCAGTTCGGCCTTCAAAGCCGGAATGATGAGCCCCTGTTGCTGCTCGACTTCCTTCACCCTCGCCACCGGTTTGTCGTTCACCATGATCCATTCCTTCGAGACCACCACCTCGAGCGCCAGTTCGGGGGGCTGCTTGACGGTAGACTTGGGAAGCGTCAGGTAGTCCGACGGGTGAACCAACTGGCCCTCGAGCGAAAAGGCCCTGAGCAGGAACACGAGCAGGATGGTGAACATGTCCATCATCGAGGTGAGATTGAGCGTGGCTTTCTCCTGCCAGGAACCGTGTTTCTTGGCTTTCGAAGGGGGAAAACCTGCCCAGCTACGTCGCACGCTCATTTCGTCTTCACCCTGCCGTTTGCGTGAGAGTCAGGTCTGAGGACTCGCATCTCAGAGCACGCCGGCCCCGACGGCCACATCGGGGAACAGCGTGATTTCTTTGCCGTCCTTCACGATGCTCCGGGCCGCATCCATTGTGCTGACGACCGTTTGGTACCGGATCTGGGGCTCCGCCAGGATGATGACCCGATTGTCGTCTTTGAAGCGGCCCTGGACTTTCTGCTTGATCTGATACAGCGTCTCCGAGAGCTTGGCGAAATCGTACTTGCCATCCTTCTTCGGGATCGAGGGCCCTTCCCCTTTCTTATTGCCCAGCACGGCGGCGGAGCTGGAAATGAAGAAGCCCTGATCCGTGATGGTGATCGCAAGATCGAGGTTCTTCTCGGATTCAACGGGGGCTGCTTTGTTCTGGCCCCCCGCGCCCACGGCCGGAGGCAGATTCAGCTGGATCATCCCGATCTTGACGATCTGCGCCGTGGAGAGCAGTAGCGGGATGAGCACCACCATGAGATTCATCATGGGGAACATATTCATCTCGGGCGGCTTGCTGCCCCGACTGCTGCGTAGAGACGGTCGGAACGCCATGGCTACTGCCTCTCAGTGATGAAGTTGATGAACTTCACCGTGTGCTCGTCGATCTCGTCAATGATCTTGGCCGTTTTGTTGCTGATGTAAGTGTACAGGAGCACGGCGGGCACGGCGATCAGCAGCCCCGTGAGGGTCGTGTTCATCGCCGTGGAGATACCGGCTGCCAGCATGCGCGCCTTCTCGGTAGCATCGATACCGGGTGCCGAGATGCTGCGGAACGAGAGGATGAGGCCGTAGATCGTTCCCATCAGTCCGATCAGGGTGGCCACATTGGCGATGGTCGCCAGGAAGTTCGTGCGCTCCTGGAGCTTGGGAATCACTTCCAGCGCGCCCTCGTCCACGGCGTTCTGCACACTGCGCAGATCGACTTTTTTCCCTTCGGCGATCTTCCGCACGCCAGCCGCCAGCACGTGGGCGAGGGGCTTGTCCTTGGCGGACTCGCACAGCTTCAGAGCCTTGTCGTACTCGCCCTTGGCCACGAGGTTGCGGACCTCGCTGGCGAAGCGGCGAGCGTTGAGACTACCGCGCTTCCAGACGTAGAGCAGCCTTTCGATGGCGATGGCGACCATGAATACGGCCGTGACGAGCAGGATCCACATGAAGACCCAACCGGCCGTCTCGGGGCTGAAGTTGCGAAGAATTTCCGCCATGGGTCGCTACCTCCTTCGCTTTGAGTTCCCGGGGTTATTTCCTCACGTACAGTTGCGATACGGGGCGGATCTTCTTTGGTCGAAACACAAAGGAGAAACGCAGTAGCTCGGTGTTCGGCAAACGATGGAGCTCCCGTTTGAAGCTGCGATCGACGAACTCGATTTCACCGAGCTGGGGGCGAATTCTCTTGGGAAGCAACGCCACCCGCGGTTTCTCGACCTCCGCCTCAATGTATATCGTCCCCAGCTCCATTTCCTTTACGGGCTTTTGCTGGCCCGCGGGGGTGCCCCGCCTGGTCTGGCTATGGGCCAGAGGGGCCAGCAGGATCAGCATCGTCAAAGTCATGATTGGCCAGTTTCTGATCATTGAGACCACCTCCAGAGAGCTGCCAGTCCGGGATCAGGTTCTTATCGAAGTACAGGATGCGTTCCAGCCTGCGGTCCTCAGCCGCCAGGCCGAGCCGACGTTTTTCGTTTTCCCAATCGGGTACGAACCCAAAGTCAAATCTGGCTCCGAAAAGCCCCTGAGCTGCTACAGCGGTGCAGGGTAGCCAGATTTCGAGTTCGTTCTCTCCGCTCCGGAGGAATTCCCGGATTTCGTGCACGTGACCCTGGGTGCGCCCCAGGCTGTCGGCTTCGCCGTGAGCGACGTACTGACCGTTCACGCAGAGGTCGTAGGGACTGGCCGACACGATCCGGATGACTCCGCTCGCGGGGAGACCTTGGATCGAGATGCGCCGGACGACGCGAACGCGCGCGGAGCGGCATGTGTCGGGCGGGCGAGAGGCGCTGTCACCGCGCCTGAGCCAATCCAGCGCGGCCAGCGGCAATAGTACGCCACCGGGTAGTCGTGCGGTGTCCGCGGGAGCGAGACGGCCCTCAGCCAGGAGGGAGTCCGGGCGCAATGAGTCCACGAGTGTCACTTCCCACGAAGCGTCCACCGTTGCGAAGCCCTGCTGGAGTTCCAAACCCAGCACTGGGGCGTATTTCTCGGGATCTTCTTGGATTAGGCTGAGGACGATCTCGCCGAGCCAGGGACTCTCCAGCTTGAGCGAGTCGGCTAGTTGAAATGCGTTTTCCAGGGCCGTTCGCTGCGCCTCTTCCAGGGCGAAATAGGCGTCCTCGAACGTGAAGGAGCCATCTTCCCAGATGTAGCTGCCGGTGCGTTTCTGTAGCCTTAGGGCCAGTTCCTTCCACTGGTTGGCGATTTGCGCCAGCGAGTCGCAGCGACGTCCAAAGCGGTACGAATCTCGCAGGTATGAATCGCCGTACTCGTTCACGATCGCCGAGAGAGTGGGAATCGTGTCGAGAGCGGCGAAGGCAGCGGCGTACTGTTGTTGAGCTGTCTTCACGAAGGACTTGGTGTAGTCCAGGTAGTGCCCGATCTGGTTGGCGAGTTCGTACACCTGCCCCTCGTAGGCGGCGTTGGAATCGGCCTTGGGGAGGAGTTCGGCGTAGGTGCGAACCGTTCTGACGTATCGTGCCAAGGCGGTGTCGGCTAGAATTCTGTACCCGGAAGCCACCAACAGGCTCACCTCGGCAATTCGGCGGCGCGAACGTTCCACCCATTCGCTCTCCACCCCAAGTTCCCGGGCTAGCTCGACGTTGCGCAAGTGATCCGCAAGGGTTCGCCGCACAATGGGGGCCACCGCTCTACTGTACAGCTGGTGCCAATACTCAAGCTCGGCCAGAGGTCCGAGCTCTTTGGGCACGGGCGCAGCCAGCAACCTTCGCGCGGCCTGGAAGTTCACTTCCGCGATCTTGTACACCACGTGTGTGGCTTTGAGTTTGGACTGTCCGATCCAGCGGCGTGCGGCCTCGAGTGTCGTATCGAGTTGGACGACCCTGCCTTCGTGTCGTTCCACCTGCCCCGTGTCTGGGTGGGCGGCCTGGTATTCTGCCGCGAGCTTTTGCAGGGCGCTGGCCGCCTTCAGGTAGGCATCCACGGCCCGCTCGTAAAGCTTGGCGGCTTCCTCGTCAATCGTCTTGAGCCGCACGGCGCGGCGTGCTGGATCGGTCTCCGCAACTTCCTGTGCGGCCCAGGTATCGGCGTAGTCCTCGTAGACCTCGCCGATTCGGAAAGTTGCCTGGTAGAGGCGAGGGGTGCCGAATTTTGCCACCCGGGTGTAGGCCTCCACGAGCTCTTTCAGCAGCTCGGTTTTGCGCCGTTTGCTCTCGCGAAGCCGGTCTTGCGGGAGCTCGAAAGCAATTTGTTTGAATTCCTGGTACTTGAGTTCGGTGAGTGCGAAGAGGGCCTCGGCCTGGAAGTAGTCGTTGGCTTCCAGACCTTTGGCCCGGAGCTCGTCGGCTCGTTGTACGGCCTGTTCGAACTCGCGCCGGGCCTGCGCCAGGTCTCCTTTGTCGCGGTAGTACTCGCCTCGGCGGAAGAAGCTCTCCACCACGCGCGGCGAATTCGGGAAGCGTTCTGCGTACTCGCCGTAGATCTGGTTGGCGCTGGCCAGTTCCCCGAGCTTGAGGTAGTAGGAGGCCATGTCGAAAAACAAATCGTCGGACTCTTCGCTGTCCGGGTAGCGCTCGACGAATTTCCGATTCACTCGGATAGCGCCGCGCCAATCCTCGGCGCGCACGTAGAAGACGCTGGCGTTGTAGAGTGCATCTTGAGCCTTCGAACTATCCGGTTGCAGATCGGCCAGTTGTTCGTACAACGACGCCGCTTCGGCAAACCGCTCGACTTCGCCGTAGTCGAGGGCGAGGTTGTTCATGGCGTCCAGCCTGTACTTCGAATCGGGGTAATTGGCGAGCAACAACTCGTAGGTGCGAATGGCCGACTCGAAGTCCCCTGCCTGGTCGTACTCCGTACCGGCCTTGAAGAGGGAGAGATCGGCGAAGTCGATGTCCGGCACCTCTTGGACTACGCGTGCGAATTCGTCGCCGGCGCGCTGGTGTTCACCCTTCTTCGCCAGAGAATCCGCGGCCAGAAAGATGGCCTCCGCCAGCCGACGACGCGCCTTGCCCCGAAGCTCCTGGCTACCCGCTTCGGTCAGGATGCGCTTGGCCACCAGCTCGGTGCTGCGGTAGTCTCGCTTGCCGAAGTAACTCTCCATGATGGCCAGGCGCGCCTTTTCGAGATGGGGACTGTCCGGGAAGTGTTTCACCAGCGTCTTGAAATACCTGAGCGCGTCGTCGAATCTCCTGTGATTGTAGAACAGGGCCCCGGCGTTGGCCAGCATCAGAGCGGTTTGCTCGTCCTCGGGAAACAGGCGGATGAAGTTGTCGTAGGCCTCCACCAGCTTTTTCTCGGGTTCCGACAGTTCGGGCGCGTACCTCTGCGCCGAATCGACCTGCGCATTCACGATCTCGCTGGCCAGCGCCACGGCATTCTCGGCCGCCATTTTCTGGTACCGAGAGCCGAGGAAGGTGTTGCTGAGAGCGATGTATTGCCGGTACGCCTCTTCCTTCTTTCCCAGCTTGGTGTCGAGCACCAGGGCCATGTTCCAGTGTACTTGCGGTGCCAGGGTATCCCCGGCGAAATTGCTCAAGAAGGTCTTGGCCTGCAGCACGTACTCCCGGAAGAGGGAGGTGTCGCCTTTCTCCTGAGCTTCTTTCAGCAGGAGGCCGAGGTTGTCGGCGAGGGCCTGCCTCGCCAGGCGCTGGGCTGTGCGAAGGGCCTCCCTGTTGCCCTGATTGCGTTGCCACCATTCGCTGCCCATTCCGTACTGTTCAAAGAGGCGTAGCCGTTCCTGGGAAGCCATCTCTTCGTCTTCGAGGCGCCGGTAGGCCAGAACGATGCGGTTCTGGATTGCGGGCGCCTCGGGGTGGTTCCGGTAGAGGGACAGGAGGACGCGGTACGCTTCGATCGCCTTGCCAAACTCCTCCTTCTCGTCGAAGTACACATCCCCGATCTTTTTCAGGATCGTGAAGCCGTACGAACGGTCGCCGATGTCGGTCAGATACTGGGCGGCTCGCTCCGGGCCGCCGTAGTCGAGGAAGCTGATCCCGATGTACTCGATCGACTCTTCCTGCAAGGCTGGGTTGCTGATCTTTTGAGCCTTGTCGTACTTCTTAGCCAGATTGATGTCGTCCGCCAAGAGCGTGAAGTAGGCGACCGCCTGCGGGTAGTCGCTCAGGCGGAAGTAGGACCAGCCGAGCCGGTAGAGGGCCTCGTCATACCGCGGGGTGTCGTGGTAGGCCAGGATCTTCTTGTACAGCTCGATCGCCCGTTCGAGTTGGTTGACGGGCGGATTGAAGTAGTACTCGGCCATGCGCATGAGGGCCTCGGGCACGTAGGGCGACTCGGGGAACCGCTGGACCAGCTCCTCGTACACGGCCAGTGCTTCGCTTCTCTGGCCTTTATCCTCCAGCAAGAAAGCGATGTTGTAGAGGGCATCGTCGACGTACTTGCTCTTGGGGAATTCGTCCACGATTTTCCGGTAGAGTTCCAGTGACCTGCGGTAGTCCTTCTTCGGTTCCGGCGGGAGCTCCGATACCTTACCGCTGTCGTACAGGGCGAGTTGTCGCTCGTATTCCTCCATGCGTTTCTGGAATT
>CAYXFI010000187.1:0-7608 GCA_964464205.1 uncultured Cytophagia bacterium | reverse complement strand
CCGAGGCCTCACGGTCCAGACGTTCGCGGGGTCTCGGAACGCCTCCCGGCACCGTCCCCGGACCAAGGTCCCCCGGTTACTGACTTTTTACTTGGAACGCCCCGGAGGTGAACTTAGATTCTGCTGCAGCGGTCGGGTCCGCGGTCGGGAGTGTTCGTGGACCGAGGGCGACCTCGCGCGCTTTCGCTGCGCCCGACGTGGCGGTTCACACCGGACGAACCGAGCCGGGGGTCCCCGCGTGCGCCGAAGAGAAGAGCACGGTCGTGGAGTCGAATTCTTGAGCATTGCAGAACAGGAACGTGTGGGCGAAATGGCCGAGAAGACGATCCTGAAAGGCATGACGCTTGAAGAGCTGCGGGAGTGGGTCATCGCCCAGGGCTGGGAGCGCTTCCGAGCCGATCAGATCTTCTCCTGGATGTACACGAAGCAGGCGACCAGCTTCCAACAAATGACCGACATCGGCAAAGCAATCCGTCAGAGACTGAACGAGATTGCGGACCTCGGGGTCCTGCCAGTGGTGCGGTCCGTGAGCTCCCGCGAAACGGGGACCATCAAATTCTTGCTCCAGTTGCGCGATGGCAATACAGTGGAGTGCGTCTACATTCCGGAGGGGAAACGGCGCACGATCTGCCTTTCCTCCCAGGTCGGCTGCCCCTTGGGATGCACGTTCTGCGCCACCGGGCAGATGGGCTTTCGTCGCAACCTCGCGGCGTGGGAGATTCTGGAACAGATCCTGGCTATCGAACGCACGGTGGGAGAAAAAGCCACGAACGTCGTGTTCATGGGGATGGGTGAACCGTTCCTCAACTACCGCGAGGTGATGCGCGCCGCCGACCTCATCAGTGACGAGCGCGGCATCAGCATCGGTCACCGGAAGATCGTGATCTCCACGGTGGGAATGGTGGGCAGCATCAAACGAATGGCGGACGAAGGCCGTCCCTACCGACTGGCCATCTCCCTGAACGCGGCGGACGACGACACACGTTCTCAGCTCATGCCCATCAACCATCGATACAGCATCAATGAAGTACTGGAAGCAGCCCGCTATTACTACCGAAAGACGAAGCGGCGAGTGACGTTCGAGTACGTGCTCATCCGCGGAGTGAACGACCGCAAGCGAGATGCGGAGAGACTCCGCCAGTTGCTGCGGGGGCTGCCGTGCAAGATCAACCTGATCCCCTACAACGAAACCGTGCCGGAGTACGAGCGCCCGAGCAAAGAGAGGGTGGAGCAGTTCAGCCGCTGGTTGTACCCGCTCCGGGCCCCGGTGATCGTGAGATGGAGCCGGGGGAGGGACATTCGCGCCGCCTGTGGGCAGCTGTGGGGCGAGGGGCCGCTACGGCCGAAACTCAAGGCCGCGGGTGATCACCGAGCGTAGATCAGGCCCGGACCGGAGCCGTCACCGGCACAATGAACCCACGAGTACGATTCTGTACACTCCCGACAGCGGGTCGAAGAACTCGACGTAGGCGTGCAGCAAGGGGGTTGCTTCGAGGAGATCCTGGAGCAGGCGGAGGTCATCCGACTTCGGCTCGTCCCCGCCCACCTGGAAGTGCACCACTGGACTGAGCGAATGCAGGACCGTCTGAGCCAAAGCCTGCTTTCCGCTCATGTCAGACACGATTCCCCCGGAGTCGACCTTCCAGCACGATCCGAAAGGTCCCGTCGCCGGCGTCGATCTCCTCCACGATCGCCCGCCACTGCTGGGAACTGAGCAGGATGCTGGCGATTTTCTGCCGAAGCGCGTTGGAGGAAGGCGGCAGCTGCTCCAGGATGAGAAAGTCCCGCGTATCAAAGGTGCGCCCTTCCATGGCCACCTCCTTGATTCGCGTCAGCTTCTTTAGGGCCAAAGAACGGAGGCGTAGGGGAAAGGACAACCGCGCTCCCGTCCAGAGCGCACCTGGATACTCGCAATGCGAACCGTCAAAGTCAAGACTTGTGGACAAGATTTCATCAACTTGACAGAGATTTTCGGCATCCCCGGCTGGGAGCATCTGAGCTCTCGCAGGGTCTTGAAGGCGCAAAGCCCCGTGTCACCTGCCCTCTCCACTACTTGGCACCTGCTGCGTCGCTTGGTTGCCATGGGCCGCGCCAAGGCTGAATCCCTGTCGGGGTTGCCCTCACATATCAGCGTAGTCACGAGTATCCCGGCCGCATCGATCTCGGCCATGTCGCAGGTAACATGCCGCTCCTCTTGCTGCTTCAGTTGCTGCTATCTTCTCTCAAACAGTGTCTGCCATTCCCCTGCGCCCATGCCCGGCGACTCGTCCGCCATTGTCAAAGGTTCCTCCCCCGACTCCAACACTGTTAGAGCTCACAGGTGCATTTCGCCCCCTTTTGCCAGGCCGGTAGCTACTCTCTTGGCCATCTCCACGTGGGGCGAAAAGTCGCCAGCGAAAAAAATGCGTTTGACGATGATCTCATCTCCTTTCCACGGGTGTCGGAGATATCATGGCTTCGGCCGTTGTCTTTGCAACTGCACCGAAGTATTGTCGTGCCCAGTTTTCGAGTTTGAGGTAACCTACCAGGAAAATGATCTGGAAAATTGGTAACGTCGCTGCCGGAACCGCCACCAGCGGCGAGAAGGCCATTGTGGCCAGAGCGATGGCCGTGCCGTTGTTTTTGCCCGTGCTGGCGAAGATGATACCCATGTGGTCCTCGTAACTGAGCCGGGCTGCGTGATCGATCCAGGTGATCAATGCAAGAGTAACGACCACGAAAAGCAGGTTGGGCACGATAAGCCAGACCATCAGTTCCCACTTTCGCACAAGGAGCGTCGCCTTCATGAAGAAGATCAGGAAAATAATGACGTACATGCTCGCCAGCGTGATGCTGGGGAAGAGCGGCGCAATGCGTTTGAACCCATCTTGACCGAGCCAGCGCACCAGGGCCAGGCGGGTCAAGTAGCCCAAGATCATCGGAGCAATGAGGACTTCGAGAATAGCGTTCATCAGAAGGGACATGGGCACGGGGACATTGAACGACCCGCCGAGGATGGACAACCAGAAAGGAATGGCAGCAATGGCGGCCACAAAGCTGCTTCCAACAACCACCGTGGCCAGCTCCAGATTCCCGCCGCCCAGGCCGGTGTAGCCGATGCTCATGCTGGAACACGGAACCACCATGACCAGCAGAAAGCCGAAGCCGACCTCGGGGTTATGAAGGAATATTTTGCTGAGCGCGAAGCCGAACAGCGGCGCCCACACGAAATTATAGGCCATTGCGAGCCCAATCCCCTTGATGTTGCGAAAGGCCTTCACAAGGGCTTCCAGACGGATGTTGATCATCATGGGGTAGATCATCAGGAAGACTACGGCGGTGATCAGCGTTTTCAGCGTGGCCTGATTATGCTTGATGAACATCGGGCTTTTCGCACCCAGCACCCAACCTGTGGCGATGGCGGCAGCCACGTACCAGAGCAAGTACTTTCTGAGGTGTTCCTGCAGCCGCTTCAGACGCATTTGCAATCTCCTCCTTTCGCGCAACGTCGCTCAGCAGTATGCCTATGCAGCGCGTGCATGGTCCTTGTCGTTTTGTTTCCAACTAACCTTCGCAACGGGCCGAGGTCTAACGAAATCTGGCCAGGCCAAGGAAAACCACGTATTCCACGAGCGGGGAAGGCAAGGAGCGAAGGCGCACACTCCCGCCTCCCCCTCTTCGCTACTTTCCGGTGCGTTGACCTGGCCAATACAGGACGGATGGGCAGGATCAGCACAGCCGCTCCAGCGCTTCGCGTACCGGCATGCCGGTTTCAACTCCCAGTTCCTGTGCCTTCCGCGTGACTCCAACCACGCTCGTCTCCAGCGCGGTCTCAATGGAGTTGATGCCCTTGACCATCACTGCTGCGACTCCTTTGCTGTCCAACGCATTGAGATCGAAATTGGCGCACACCAGAACGCCGCGGGGAGCGAGGATCATCACCGCCAGCGGAGCGCCGTTGGCCTGATTCGTCTGAACACCGAGCGCCGAACAACGCTTCAGTTCCACAGGTTTCACGGTTACCATAGTCCTGCCTCCTTTTCAAGGTTCCAGCAATGGCACTCGCCAGTAGGTTTGAAACCACACCTCCCAATCGGCGGCGAACGCCTGCCGACTGGCCAGATTTCTGACGACGGTGAACTGCAGCACTTTTCCCCTACCGATAATGAGATGCTGAGTGAGGAATGCCTTGAGGTAGTACAAAGGGTGCACCCCAGACAGTTCCCGTTCGCCGAGGAGAGAGAGCTCCCATTCCAGACGTTGCCAGGTAGAGCCGACGATCAGAGTTGCGACCCCCCAGATGTAGTCCGGCTGGCCCTTGTTCAAGCCGACGTAGGTAGCCGAAAGGCGGAACCTGGCCTTGCCCATGGGTCCTCCTGTGGCCAGGGCGGCCACAATGCCCGAGCTACCCCTGCCGAGCGCGAGCTCGTTTTTCGCCAGGTTCCTGTACTTCCCCGTGGGCAGATAGGCCAGGGCGACAGCCGTTACTCCATTCCAGCCTTTGCCGCCCAGCCGAAAGAAGGGGCCTGTCAGGATGTCACCGACGCCCGCCCCCTTTTTCTCGCCCAGTGGAGTTTTCAGCCTTTTCCAAACGAGCGGCACATTGGCCAGCCACGCCAGGCGATGGGTGAGACCGGCGCGTAGCTTCAGCACCAGCGGGGTCTTGCTGAAGGAAGTGCCGGTGGGCATGGGCACCATTTCGCCGTTCACCAGCTTTCGCGAGTAGTAGGGGTGAAGGTAGAAAACTCGACTGACCAGGTGACCGGCCGGAGGCGTCGCGTCGGGAAAGCCGTACGTGGGGGGAACAGGTCTTGCGGTGTGGAAAAGCGTGGTGATGCTTAACAACAAAGTCGCCAGCATCTTGGTCCTCCTGCATGGTATCTGCGTCAGTGGCAATTGGTCGTAGAGCGGCACGAACACTGGTGCGGCAATTGGTCTGCTGTTGACCCCATGGTATGAGGCGGCGATCTGTCTCCCACGCAGCAATGGCGACCAATGCGCCACCAGCCGGTTTGAAAGAAGTCTCCCTGCAAAACCAAGCGGAGCACTACCCAGCTTCTCTTTGAGACTGCTGTTCCGGTCATTAGCTTCCCATCTCAATTGCGGCGGTTACACCGGGGCCTCCTCTGGTCGTCAGACGCGCCCCTGCCGCTGCCTACGCCGGTCACATCACAGATCCAGTGGTGATGATTCGGGCCGCGAAAATCGTTGCCTCCGTTCTTCAAGACGCGAAATGTCACTGTACTTTCGAGGTAAAGCCGTCCGCCGCGACGCGCAAGAACGTGCCAGCCCAGAGCACGATCAGATAGCTAATTGTGCTCACGGTTACGTTTTTGTCCGTGGCGGCACGTCAGAAACTCCGGGTCTGTGCCGGATTCGCTCTCGAGCAGGCCGACCGGCATCACTCTGTCGTCGAATTGGATGCTCGCGGCCTCCAAGGCGCCGCGGAACATCTTCTTCTGCACGCGAGGATCGCAAGCGCCGATGATGTAAGCGGGACCACCCACCAGGACGTCACCGAAGAACCGATCCCTCTCGTCGACGCACAATTAGGGTGCATGATCGCGGAAGCCACCTCCGGCTAAGTGCAGGTTCAGTTCAGAAGCTGCCAGACGTTGAGGTTGCTGAACCCCGAGGATTCGCCGGTGCAGTTGCACATGTTGAATCTTGGTTTCCCCTGTTCTGCCTCAGGCCTGAGGAGGCCTTCCCTGGCATTGGTTAGTGCTGGCTTCCGATCGACGCAACGAGGCGCATTGATTTTGCTTGATCAGATCTCGAAGCCTTCTGCTGTCTGCCCGCATAATCGGCTGCTTATCGAACCAGACCCGCAGGTCGTTGATGATGGTTCTGGCATGAGGGTCGGATAATTGGGCCAGGCTGTACACCACCGACGGTCCTTCGCGGCGATCTTCCAGAAGACCCGCATGCTTCAGGTAGGCCAGGTGCCTTGAGACCTTCGTTTGTGTGTAACCCAGCACCTTCTGGAGATCGCACACGCACAGGGCACCGGCTTCGAGGATCAGATGCAGAATGCGAAGCCTTGCCTCGTCGGAAAGAGCTTTGAAAAGGGAAACCAATTGATCCATCGGGCACGCCTCATCGAATATGCGTGTATGCGAATATAAGAAAAAAAGACAAGCCATGTCAACCTTTTTCTCAGTGCTTGTGATCACAGAGCTGGGCACTGGTGGTTGCTGGTGGGCCGTTGTTCACGAGGAAGCGGGAAGATACGATAGTGGCTTCCAGCAAGAACCGCCCTCGCCACCGCTCACTCCGTCAAGAGCCGCCGAGCAGCTTCAGCATCGGCGGGACGTCCCGCTAGCGGGTGAAAGGGATTGATTACTTGCTGCCCAGGTGAGAAGTCGGGTGAGGCTTGCGGATCATGTCCTCGTGCAAGGGCAGGCCCTCAACCAGCCTCAGGCTCCGCTGAACTCAGGGTGTTCTACGTCGACCTCACTTTCGACTTCTGCACGAGCGCGAGGTCAACGCCGCACGTAGAGAATGTGCGAGCGCGTGGGCGCGAGAAAGCAAAGAGTCCTTGCGGCAGTCTCGCTGGAGGACTGCATCAGGCGGTTGAATCATCTACGTGCCTCGCTCTCTTAGTGTTCTGATTCGCAAGTTCGGTGACGTATCTTGGGCAGCCTCTGCATACTGGGAGTTGGGGTACTCAACTCGTTGCAGCAAAAGCAGCAGGTCGCGTTTGGTGAACTTCCACTCGAAGGCTTTGGCGCTCTGCTCGTACCAGGACTGGAACTCGTAGATCGTGCTTACTAAGCTCTCCAGGGAATCATCCTCATTTGAACTCAGCACTTTCCGTTGGAGCACGGAAAAGTAAATCTCGGCCTGATTCAGCCAGCTGGCATGGACAGGTAAGTGAACCAGTACCAGATTAGGCCGTCTCGATTGCAACCGATCGACAGCTGCTTGCCCACCATGGGAAGAACCATTGTGCACCACCCAAAACACTCGCCTCGCCGACCTGTACGGTTCCTGTTCCATCAGCTCGCTCACCAGAAGATCGAAAGAAGCTATCCCGGTACGCGCTTCGCAACGGCCGAAGAGCTTGGCCCGACGGACATCCCACGCGATCAAGTAGTTTACCCACCCTCATCGTTCGTATTCGTGCTTAACTTTGCGAACCCTACCCGGGCGCGGGAGCGCACCGGGATGGGTTCTCGCTCTAGCCTCGATGCACGTTTTCTCGTCGGCGCACAAAACGAACTCATCCTCCGCCAAGGCCCGCCCCTGCCAAAGTCCGTCGCACAAGTCCAATACCCTGGCTGCCTTTGCTCCAAACTCAGGGTCACGCGGGAAAATCCAGCTCCGGTACTGCCATGGCTTGATAGCATCCTCGTTCAACCACCGCCAAACGGTCGAGCCGCCGATGTAGGCTACGATCCCACAACGGTCCGCCTCCGTCGCGATGTCTCGACTGCTAAGACGAGAAACAGGCATCCCTTGCCGATAAGGCAGTTCACACGCCAGAGCTTTGACCTGCACCACGACGCTGGGGGGAAAAGGCCGGAGAGCGACCCGGCCTTGGCTTGTCCTCCAAGCCAGCCATCCGCTCTTCAAAGAATCGTTTTCTCCACTTGCTCACGATCTGCCGCGGAAGGCTCAGGCGCTCGG
>CAYXFI010000186.1:2552-7624 GCA_964464205.1 uncultured Cytophagia bacterium | reverse complement strand
GTGGGCTGGCCCGGAAGGTATGAACCTGATTCCTACGCCATTCATCGGGCTCAGACCTGACAAAGTGACGTAGTGAAACTAGGGTGGGCCAATTTGTCCGAGGCCGATGGATGCGGTGTAGCTGTGCGCGGCCCACCGAGCCCCTTCGACGCTGAGGAAGAACCTGCCGGGCAACTTCAGCTCGACTGCCAGGAAAGGCCCGTACTGGACTCCCCAGCATTGTTCGTGCTCAATGGCTGGATTCCGCTGCCAGTGGCCGGATTCCAGGATCTGCGATTGGGTGCGGTAGAGTCGAGCCCATTTGCGGGCTGCGATCCCAAAGTACAAACGCAGGGGACCGCCCTCTACTCCCAGACCTCCGCAGCTTGAACCCATCCCGGTGGTTTGTTTGACCTCGTCCCATCGGACAATCCGCAAAACCCCCGAGCGGGTGTCCCGGCGGTAGAAAGCGCCTTCCCCCCAGTGGACAGCGAGCTGAGCCCCGAGGAACGGCCGAACCGGCCCCCGCTCGAACGGTTCGATCCAAGTTCCCAGGCCCACGAGCGGAGTGTATCCTTTGGACCACCAGGTGTATCCAGTGGGTGTGGTGCCGTGGACCCAGTCCGCCGCCCCACCGAAAACGAAGAGGTTGAACGCCTGGAGCGGGGCGAAACTACCCTTGACCACGGGGCCCTGTAGCGCAAACCACTGCCCGCGACTGGGCATGAGCTCGGCGCGCCAGGCCGACGCGCTCACGGCCAGCCGGTGCTCAGTGTGGTGTGCCGAGGGCATCGACAGGGGCTGTGGGTGAGCCGTCCGGAGCGGGCCCATCGCGAGAGAGACCGTGAGGCACACCATCGCAAAGCGTGCACTCAGTCGAAAAGCTCCGCCGCCGCGCGGTGCTCGGAGTGCCGCTGCGGGCTCCTCCGGCCCATTGCGCGGCCGGGACCCCTCAGACACGATTGCTTTTCGACTTTTGCTGAGCAGCCTCGCCATCGGATCGGCCCTACGGTCTGTTGATCAGTAGTTGAATTGGACGCGTGGACGCCTGAACGTTCCCGTTCTGACTGTGAATCTTGATGGTGACCGGGGTCGCTGTCGGCTTCGCCTGCGGGTCCGTCGGGTCGATGTTGTTCGTCAGTGTGACGTAGTAGCGGGTTCGGCCGGGGTCGTCGGTGGTGAGTTCGGTCCAGCTCAGCTTGCCGGCCGCCGCCTCGGCCGAGATCTTGGAGCCGGGCACGATCGGGTTGCCGTTCTCGTCGTGCACCACGATGCTGATCAGCGCCGACTCGCCCGGGTAGAGGGTGTCCCGGTCCACCGTGACTTCGAAACGGGTGATGGGCCCCGAGAACACCACGCTGCACACCGACCACACCTTCGCCGGGCGCCCTTCGGCGTCTACCCCTTCGGTCACCGCCAACACGCGCGCGATGCCGTCGTTTTCCCAGCCGTCTCCATCGAAATCGGGGGCTGGCCCGGGAATGATGCTGTTCAGGTTCGGATCGTTGAACGTGTTGTAGAAACGGGTCACCGTCGGGTAGGGCTGGCCCGTGTGGAGTGTGACGTGAGCCACGCCTTCATCGTCCGTGAAGCCGGTGTACGTGGAGATGACCCCTCCCGTGGTTGTGAAGTACACCGCCGTCCCGGGGGGCACCGGATTGTTGTACTTGTCGCCCACGACCACCACGATGTCCACCGTGTTGTTCACCACGCCCCAGCCGTACACGTTGATCGGTTTCGATCCCACGCTGAGGTGGCTCGTCGACACGGCGTAGATGTTCTCGATGTAGGGCGGTCCGGCGTAGATGAGAAACTCGGTAGCCGTGGAGCGAACCTCCGGTTGGATCGGCACACCCTGCGAATCGGTCACGATGGCCCGCACCCGCACGGGGCCCGACTTGGTGCCCGCGGTGAACGAAACCTGGGCCTGGCCGTTGACCGTGGGAACGGGATCGTACGTGCTCAACGATTCGTCCCCGCCTGGCGAAGCCACAATCTCGAATCGGACGTAGGTTCCGTCGGCCACGGTGTTGTTCCGGCTGTCGAGCACGGTCGCCGTGATCTGAAGCGTCTGGTTGCGGCCGCTATCCTTCACGCCCACGGATTTGGGATCAAAGCTGAGCAGCACGCTGTTGGGCGGCCCGGGACGCAACACAACCGTCGTTTGGCCCTGGGCTCCCCCGGCAGAGGCCACGATGGTGGCCACACCCGTCTTCGTCCCTGAGAAGGACGCCACGGCCACGCCGCCCTGGGTTTGCGATCGGCTGGTGATGTTGCCGAGATCGGTCGTGAATGACACCGGGGTGCCGTCTTCGACGGGATTGCCAGCCGCGTCGTACACGTACGCACGTACCAGGGTGGTCGTAACACCGTCCGCCAGAATCGACGAGGAGTCCGCCACCAGATTGATCACGGCGGGCCCTCCCACGGTGTAGCGGACGGTCACCGTGTCGGACACAGCCCCGACGCTGGCGCGAATCACCGCAACACCGGGTTCCGTCGCGCTCTGGAGCTTGGTGGCGGCCACACCTCCTGTGGTGGGTTTGTAGCTTTCCAGAGTGCCGTTACCGCTCAGGAGCTCGAAGTGCACGATCGTGCCGTCGGGCACCGGATTGTTGCTGGAATCGGTGACAGTGGCGGTGATCTCTGCTGTGCTCTGGCCATCGGCCGGGAGCACCGCCGGGCTGGCCTGCAACACCAGGTGAGCCGGACTTGAGTCCCCGAAGTACACGTAGACCGTGTCTCTCAGGGCGTTCCCGAACGTCGCGACGACCGTGGCACGGCCCGGTCGGGTTGGGGCTCGGAGCTGGACCCTGGCTACTCCAGCGGGGTCGGTTTGCGCCTGCGCCGCCACCGTGCCCAAGTCGGTGGCGAAAGTCACAAGTACGTCGGGCACAGCCACTTTGCTGGTGGTCTCCTTCACGCTGGCGGCGATGGTCGCTTCGCTGGTGCCGTCGGCCATCAGGTGCGTGGGGTGGGCTTCCGCGCGGAAGTCGACCCCGAGGAACAGGACACGGACCGTGTCCCGGAGACCGCTCGCCTCAGCCACGAAGACCCCCTCCAGGTCCGTGTGGCTGGCGGGGGCGAGGGCATACGTCTCTGCCACGCCCTGGGAGTCCGTCAGGGCGGTGCCCAGCACGTCGCCGGAGTTGGTGCGGAAGGTGACGGGAGTGCCCGTCCGGGGGGTGAGGTCTTCTTCTCGTAGTAGGGCGCGAAGCTGGACTTTGCTCACTCCGTCCGCAAGCAGCCGGAGAGGTTCGGCGGACAGCTCCAGCAGGGGCGTGGAGGACGAGTCCACGCGCAAGGAGACCGTGAGAGGCTTCGAATCCTCGCAGCGAGCCACCACCCTGGCCTCTCCGGTCGTGGGACCGGCAACAAACAGAGTGGCGGCGATCCCCAGTGAGTCGGTGACCGAGAGTTGGGGGTCTACATTGCCCCCTTCGCCAGAGAAACGGACCGTCTTGCCAGGTACGGGTGCACCGGACGTGTCCGTCACCCGCACCTGAACGGTGGCCGTGTCTCCTGGGGCCAGCACCCTGGGCTCCACACCGAACAGGATAACCTGGAGACCCTGCTCGACGTCCTTCTCGAGCTCCAGGGGGGACTCGCGCGTGCAGAAGAGGACCGGAATCGTAAGTGTCAGGATCAGTGGGAGTACGACCTTCCTGGTCATCACCTGTTTCCCTCTAACGGAGCAGGGTCAGTTTCCCCGAAAGACGCAGATTCTCCGTCTCCGCCACCACAGTGTACACGCCCGAAGGGACTGGGGTGTGGTTCTGATCGCGTCCGTCCCAGCGGAGGCGGAGCCCTTCGGCGGCTAGATTCATCTCGTAACGCCGGACCGCACGGCCACGGGCGTCGTAGATGGTCAGGGTGATGGTCTTGGGTGCTTGCGCTTCGGTCCCCGCGTGGGCCCCGAGCCGGACACGGAGGAGGGCGGCAGAATTCGTCGGGTTTGGAAAGATGGTCAGTTGTGGTCTGAGCCCGGCCGAGCTGCGGGCCCGCAGGGGACCGTAGAGCGTGCGCGTGCCGTCCAGGTCGATCTGGACGAGCCGGTAAAAGACCTCTCCTTCCCGGGCGTCCGGATCGCGGAAACTGTATTCGTGGGCCTGATCCGACGTCCCGTGACCCCGTACGAAACCGATCTGTTCCCAGTGGAGCCCGTCCGTACTTCGCTCCACCACGAATCCCCAGTTGCCGCTCTCGCTTTCCGTCCGCCAGAAGAGCCTGCCGTTCTCGCAGCGAAATCCGACCAGTTCCACCGGAACCGTACCCTCCGCCTCATGGGCGCCGATGTCGGGGGCTGCGCCGGAATAGGCCACGAGCGCGGGGTTGGATGGGTCGCCGGCGTCCACGCAGGGGCTGTTCGACTGGATGCGCAGATCGCGCGTGTCGAGGTCGCGAAATAGCGGGTCGGCCGAGATGTTGTACAGGGAATCACTGGGGGTTCCGCGGCTGTTGTGGGTTTCCAGGTCGCCAACCGGAGTTGGAGCATCAAGATAGTCGGACTCGGTATTGTTCCACACGTCGTTGTAGCAGATGAGCGGCTGGACATTGTCCACGGCAATGCCGATCGTGTTGTGGCAAACGATATTGCTGGAGATGACGCAGGAGTCGGAAGCTACGACCACTCCGTATTCGTTGTACACGAACACGTTGTTGGCCAACACGACATCCTGCCCGCCGGACACTTCCACCCCCGCGGCGGAGTTGTCGTAGAACTCCGACTGGAAGACCTCGGCTTTGACGCAATTGGTCAGCACCATCGTAGACTCGATGCCGCCCAGGGCGTTTCCTCGGAAAGCGCACCCGCGTACCGTGACGGTGGAGCCCTGAACCCTCATTGCGGCATTCGTGTTGGCCTGAAAGTCGGATTCTGTAACAGTCACCACCGCGCCACTGATGCAGTCCAGGCCATTCACGTTGTCGGAGAAGTGGATCTGGTGGAAACTCGCGCTGGAATTGGACACCGTGACGCCCACCATTGCGAAGTCAATAGATGCGTTCCTGAAGACACAGGAGTCCTGCGCCCCGTCCAAGTAGATGCCGCACCACGAACCCGCTTGTAGATCCGACGCGGTGATGGAGACCAG
>CAYXFI010000186.1:0-2452 GCA_964464205.1 uncultured Cytophagia bacterium | reverse complement strand
TCCGCATCACGTTGCGCGTCATGTCTTTCCTCCTTGCCGGTTCGTCAGTGTGCCACAACCCTGGTTGCCGCGAGCAGCAACGCCATACCCGTCAGGATCAGGGCACGGCCCAAAGGTTTCCGGTGGAGGAACGCAACGTGATCCGTCACCACGACCCGGTCCGCGATCTTGCTGAGGCGGATCAACGCTTCGGGTCGGCGCAAGAGCAGCCAGCCTGAGACGCAAGCCGTCAGTCCCGGCAAGGCCACGACCAGCCAGTACATGTCCATCCTCCCAATGCTTTATCGGTTACGCCGTGGGAATCTTGACGCGCCGCTGTCAGTCCTCCTCGATCTCTTCCCACGTGTAGATTCGGTACTGCCCTGTGGACGGGTAGTAGGGCGGAGGCGTATCGAGGAAACGGGTGTCGTAGTGGTAGTCCTTCAGATAACCCGTCCGGCCTCCGTAGTAGCTGAAGGTGCCGACCGGGCCACGTACCTTCTGGGCAAGGGATCCCCAGAGGTGGATGTAGCCCCTCGGCTCGCCCTGGTCGTAGTTCTGCACTGTGAAGGATGTGTTGAGAGCCAGTATTCCCGCATCGATGACAACATCAGACCGGTTCGCTGGCGTGTCGGCAATCACCACATTCCCGGCGGAGATCAGGCCGAGGAGGTCATCGCAGCCCTCCAGTGGACGGCCCGTCTCATCGGAAGCCGCGTACCGGATGTCGTCCACGATCTTGATCAGTTCGGTCGCTACGATGGTGATCTGCCCATCCAGAACGCCCTTGACCCGCACGTCGCCCTGGACGAACAGGATGCCTCCCAGCTCCGACACGGGCCTCGTGGTGGGCGGCACGGTGTAGTCCTTCCCCGAGGAGGTGTTCCGCCACACGCTGTAGGTCAGGGTTCCGTCGGGATGGAACACAACCGTCGCGTGGCGGCTGAATCGGGCGTCGAGCACGACCTCGGGCGGCTCGTCGTTCAACTGCCAGTAATTGTTCGTGATGTCCTGGAACGTGGGGAAGATGATCGGTGGCACCCCGAGCTGGTATCCCTGACGGAAGTCCGGGTTGAAGTAGGGCCCCTGGCGGAACGAGCTGGCCGAGCTCGTCACGGTGCCCATGAACACGGGCCGGCTGTAGATGGAAATCCGATCGTTGCTGTGCAGCGGCCCTTCGATCGCGTCGCCGGTGACGAACCAGATGATGCCGTCCCCCTCGTCGTGCGTGCAGTAGGCGTAGTTGCCGAAAGTCTTCATTCCCAGCCGGACCCGGATGGCCCTCCGCGCTTCGCCAGCCACGCCAACCGACGTCACGGTGTAGGCTTTCAAGTAAGTAGTGGGGTTTGAGTCGTCCGGGTCGATGGTGACCGTGAAGCTGCCGGTGCCGCAGGCGACGTCTTCGAATTGCACGAAGGGCTCGGTGCCGCCGGGCGGGGGATTGGCCCATCGCAGGAAGCGACACGCGAGCTCGATCCCAGCTTCCGCCGCCCAGAATGCCTGCGCGCCCTCGTACAGCTTCAGGCTGGAGTGAAGGTCGGTGGTCACCAAGCCGTGGGTGACCATCCCAAGCGCGGCGAATAGGATCAGAATGGACAACACCAGCACCAGCGATATTCCTCGCTGGTCCCGAACAGTTCTACGCAGGAGCGATCTCATTGGCCTACCCCCTGGCCTTGGCGATCCTCTAACACGGTTTAGCAGATACGAGGCGGCGAGGATGACTCAGTCAGCCGTGAGCTCTCGCCAATCTTCGACCAGATACATCCCGGCCTGCGGGAAATAGGGTGGAGGACTGTCACTGAGTCTCTGATCGTAGTGGTACTGTTTCAAGTACCCGGTTCTACGCCAGCGACCGAAGGTTCCCACGGGTCCGCGGATGTCCTGAGCGATGCTGCCCCAAACGATGAGTTGCCCGCGAGGTCGGCCGCGGTAATAGTCCTCCACGGTGAAGCTGTGGCCGAGCGCCAGAATGGCGGCGTCGATGATGCAGTCGTTGCGATTGGGACCAGTGTTGGCGACGATCACGTTTCTCTCTGCCACCAGCCCGAGCTTGTCCGTGCACCCGGCCAGCGGCCGTCCGTTGGCATCGGCACAGGAGTACAGCACGTCGTCGATGATGTAGATGTTGCCGCCCCGGTAGCGATTGAGGCGCTCCGCCATGATGGTGACGGACCCTCTCACGGTGCCCTTGAGACGTACGTCGCCGTGCACTCTGATGAGACCATCCCCGATCTCGCTCACCGGGATCTGTCCGTTCTTCGGGTGTCCGTTCGCATCGTAGCCCACGTACTGGAGCATTCCGGTTCCATTCCGCACCCAGAAGCGCAGTAAGACAGGCCGGTTCCGCTTGCCGTAGATTTCGAAGGCGCTCCCCGTGCCGTACGTGTTGTAGTTTTGCAGTACGTCGTTCATCGTGGGTAAGGTGATCGGGGGCACGCCGAGCTGGTACCCAGAACGAAAGTCCGGGTTG
>CAYXFI010000185.1:0-7637 GCA_964464205.1 uncultured Cytophagia bacterium | reverse complement strand
TAACCTGGTGGCAGCGTGCCATGAGTTGGGGCTCTACTCGCTGTTGGAGCAGGTTGTCCGGGGCCTGCTCAATGAGCACCCGAATCGGTCAGAGATCCTGCCAATCCTGGGGGATGTGCTTCTTCGGCAAAGGAAACTGGACGAAGCACGGCAGGTTCTTGAGCGCTGCGTGCAATTGGACCCGTCGAATGAAGAGGCCAGGAACGTTCTGGAGAGCCTGCGAGCGGGTGAAATGGCCCGCGAACGTGCACCAAGTGTGACAGACGTCGAGGTGACGCGATAGCTTGAATCATCGAGGTACTCCAAGCGTCCGGTTCCGTTACATCGTGATCTGGTCGCTTTACGGACATCTGAAGTGGAGTATCCCACTATCTCGGATTGCGGGGCAAGCATGATGACTGGAGAAAACGAGAAGGTGCGGGTGGTTTACTACGGGAACCAGAATGTCGGAGTGTACTGCCTCGAGGAGCTCCTAAGGCATCCGGAGATCGAAGTCGTGGCGGTCGTGGTCCTGGAGAAATACCCTGATGAGCAGCTTTCGTACGGGTCTGTTAGGGAGCTCGCTGAAAGCAAAGGATTGCGAGTCTTCGCGCCGAAGAGGATCAACGACGAGTCTTTCGTGAACATGATCGCGTCCCTCGACGTGGACTACGGGATTTCCGTAGCCTGGCGGAAGATTTTTAGGAAGCCGCTGATCGAAGCGCACCGAAAAGGCATCATCAATTTCCACGGTGCGTATCTGCCTGCTTTCAGGGGTGCGAACCCTACGAACTGGGCGATTATCGAGGGCGCGAAGGAAACAGGAGTTACCGTTCATTTTGTCGATGAAGGCATTGACACGGGCCCGATCATTCTCCAGGAAAAGCTGAGCATCGGGGAGCGGGAGACAGCCTGGGAACTGCGGAAGCGTCAGGACGAGCTGAGCGTCCGTTTGATGCGTAAGCTGGCTCGGATGCTTGTCGAACACGACAATCTGCCACGGATTGAACAGGACCCGCGAAAGGGACCCACGTACCACGTACGGAAGCCAGAAGATGGTCTCATCAACTTCGAAAAGCCGGCCGAGGTCGTTTACAACCTAATCCGTGCGCTCACTAAGCCGTACCCCGGTGCCTTCACCTACGTCCAGGGTAGGAAAATGATCATCTGGGAGGCCGAAAAAGTGAGTTCGCGCGGAGGCCCCGGCGTGTATCTGAAGTGCGGGGACGGTAACTACATCCGGGTCATCGATGCGGAAACTGTGTGAGCAAACCAGACTCGCCGTCGCCGAATGGAACTGTTGCTTCAGCTGAACATTCGAGGCAATTCGCGAAATCAGTGAGGAGGTGCCTTGAAGCGCGCCCTGGTAATTCAGCATCGAAAGTTTGGAGACTTGGCCCAGACACTGCCAGCCGTCTCGGCCCTGCGGCTCGAGCATCCCGACTGGGAAATCTGGCTACTGGGCAGCAGCAACTACCTGAAATACCTTGAGGGTGTGCCGCTTTTCGACAGGATCGTTGCAGCAGATTTCGACTATGAGGCTGGTAGCTTGGCAGCTCTGGAACGACGGGCGGCTTCGATCGCGAGAGAGCTGCCGAACTCGGGCTGGGAGCTGGTCGCCAATCTTTCTCACAGTGCTTTGGCCGGACGGCTTACGGAGATGATCCCCGCCAAGAGAAAGGCGGGATTGCTTCTGCTGGAAAACGGCAACAGGGCGCTCGGAACCCCTGTGGATCGCTATCTCTTCGCGGCGGTCAGTGAAAGGCGCTTCAATAGGATTCATCTGTCTGACATCTACAAGTGGATGGTCGGTTGTCACCTGCCGACTCCTCCACCTATTTTGACGGGCACCCAGGACTCGGGCAACAGGGTCCGCGAGCTGCTACGTGAAGCAGGCTGGGACGGCAAAAGGCCGCTCGTCGCGCTGCAGCTGGGGACAGCGCGTCGGGAACGGGTGTGGCCCATCTATCTGTTCGCCAGGCTGGGTAGACTACTCGCCCAGGATTACGGGGTGCAACCGGTCCTGATCGGAAGTGCCCAGGAGGGGTACCTTGCCGAAGCGTACGCGCAACTCGCACCAGGAACCGCGATCAATCTCGTCGGCGAGGTGCCCATGGCGTTGCTGCCTTCTTTCTTTCAGGTGGTCGGTGCTTTGGTGGGGCCCGACACCGGCCCCACGCACGTTGCCGCCATGTCGGGATGCAAGGTAGTTGGGCTGTACTTTGCCAACAGTTGGGTGCACGAGACGGGTCCCTACGGGGACGACCACATCGTGATTCAGGCCAAACTGCCCTGTTCGCCGTGCTTCTTGCGCACGATCTGCGACGATCGGCCCTGCGCCGAAATGATTCGTCCCGAGCACGTGGTCGCAGCACTGGCACTCATGGGTGTTCTCGACGAGAGGGAAACCGGAGACAGCGTCATCTCGGCTCCTGACGGCACGCTGGAGGTCTTTCGCTCCGTGATAGATCAATCGGGGAGGCAACGCTATCGCAGGTTGGTACCGCAGGAAGAAAGTCGCGAAGATTTGCTTTGCGACGCCCTTGAAATGGCTGCCACCGCTGTTTTGGCACCCCGTTTGGCACAAGAAATGGGCGGTCAAGAACTTGTCGAACCGGCACCGCCGGTTGGAGCGCGTGACGAGCTCGACGAGGACCTTCAGGCGTTGTCAGGGGATCTGCGGGCGGTGGTTTCTTTCGCTAGGGCGGCAGCGGACCAGGCCGCACGCATTCGTGACGCGGTACGCACCGGCCGAGCGGGCACAATGCTTCAACAGCTCGGGAAGGCCCTCGAGAGCATCGACGCGGAGATTGCCCGCATCGGTGAAGGTGCTGCATTGGTGAAAGCCTACATTAGAGAGGCACAGAGGCTGCTTGCCGCCAGGGATCTCGAAAGCATGGCCGAGGAGAGTCGGCTGAACTATGACACCGCCGCTCGGCTTGCCGCCCATGCCTTGCAAGTTCTCGAGAGAGTCACGCATGCCGTGGAGAACGAGAAGGAGGCGGCAGAGGTTTAATCGAACAGCTCCGAGAGACATCGCGGTGGACAAGACGACGGAGAAGGTGCGTGGGTTGAGGTAGTCATGACAGCATCTGTGAACAGGGGAAAGATTCGAGAGCACTGGGATGCGCGGGCAAAGCAGTTTGGTATTCACCCCCGGGCCACGTTCAATGACCTCTACCTTCGTGAGATGGAAATTCGCAACCTCTGGGGGTTCCTGGACCACGATTGTCTGATTCTCGACGCAGGATGCGGTAATGGCTACGCGACTGCCCGGTTTGCCGAGGGTTTCAGAAGCCAGTTTGTTGGAATCGACTACTCTGAGGAGATGATCAGGTGTGCCAATGAACTCAAGAAACGCAAAGGGCTCAGCAATGTGAGGTTCTGCGTGGCAGACTTTGAGTCCTTGCCTTTCAGGTTGGGCCTGTTCGACATCGTTGTGACCATACGGAGTTTGACCAATCTTCCAACCTGGGAAAGCCAGGTCCGTGCGATCTCGGACTTGATCAGGAGCCTGCGGCCGGGCGGACTTTTGCTGATGAGTGAACCTTCGCAGCAAGGTCTGGAGGGACTGAATCGTGTGCGGAGGGCATTCGGTTTGTACGAGCTGGGATCGCCGTGGTACAACCTGTACCTGGACGACGAAAAGCTCCTCGAAGAATTTCGGGGAAGGCTTTCGCTGGTGGAGATCAGACCCTACGCCAGCACGTACTATTTCGGGTCAAGAGTGATCTATCCTTTCATCATCGGTAGACGTCGCGAGCCGAAGTACGACTCTTTCTTGAATAGGCTCTTTTGCAGATTGCCCTCCGTGGGCCGCTTTGGCACTCAGAGGCTCTACGTATTCACGAAGGCGGCGAGTTGAGACCGTGCAAGACCCAGACAGCGTGCGTCGGCTGGGGTTTGGGTGCGGCACGTCACGGGACTGGGGCACGGGGATTGTTTTGCGGTAATTGGGCTTTGCTGCGGTACGAGAGGTCCAGCCGGTAAAGTTGAGTGATGCGCACTTTTCCGCCTGCGCATAAATGTTCGGGTTATGCTGAACCACGGTCCAATCCCCGTCAAACCAAAAGGTTAACTTCAAGCCCCGTTTATGGGGCGCTCAGGGCAAAGCCAGGGGACTAATCCCCGGGCGGACTCGGCCGTGCGTGTAAGCAATGCGGTCAGCACCAAGTTGGGCGGACCGGTGACCGGATCTGATGGAGAGTAGAGCTCATGTCGAAAAGAAGGAAAAAACGAGCGTCGCGCAAGCCTCTTGAGAGCAGTGCGGCTCCGAGAGTCAGCTTGTGCATGATCGTCAGGAATGAGGAGCGGAGCCTGGGTCGTTGCCTTGAAAGCGTCCAAGGTTTCGTTGACGAGATCGTGGTTGTGGACACTGGCTCCACGGACCGTACACCAGATGTGGCCCGTCAGTTCGGGGCGAAGCTGTTCTTCGAGGAGTGGCGCGGCGACTTCTCCGCCGCGCGAAACCGGTCCCTCAAAGAAGCGACTGGGGACTGGGTTTTCCTGCTCGACGCTGACGAAGTCATTCCGAAACGAGACCTGCCTCGTTTGAAAAAAGCTGTGACTGAGCCGCGCGCTGACGCTTACCGAATGACAACACGGAACTACCGGCGCGACCCGGGTGCATACGGAGTGCAGCGGACCTGTGGGGAATTTGAGGAAGAAGTTCGGTATCCCTTCTGGGTCCCAACGACCAAGATCCGTTTGTTCCGACGCGTTCCCGGAGTGGAATTTCGTGGTGCCGTGCACGAGCTTGTGGAGGAGTCAATCGCCGAGTTGGGCCTGAAAGTGGCCGACCTGGACGTGCCGGTGCTTCATTTCGGCGACGTGGAGAAAGAGCGAGCTCCGGATCGTTATCTGGAAGTAGCGGAACGCAAGGTGAGGGATCGGCCAGAGGATCCACTGGCTTTCCAGGAGCTGGCCATCATTCAAGAAAGGGTGGGGAGAAGGGAAGAGGCAATCCAATCGTGCGAAAAAGCCTTCGAACTACTCGCCCAAGGTAAAGGGAATCGCTACTGCACTCCGGAGATCCTCTACAATGTCAAAGGGAGAGCGCTGCAGGGCTTGGGCAAGTACACAGAGGCGATTGCATGCTACGAGGAAGGTCTGCAGCAAAATCCGCGTTCACACGAGCTGGCCAATAACCTGGGCGTATGTTACGAGTGCCTGGGCGACTATCAGAAGGCTGCGGAGTGGTATCGCCGGGCGCTAGACGTCCGGCCCGACCTCCCTCTTGCGCAGGAGAATTTGGAGCGCGTAAAGAGGAAGATCCGCAAGGAGCGGACCCTCAGCGTCTGCATGATCGTTCGCAACGGAGCGGAGACTTTGGCCCGTGCTCTTGAGAGTGCAACCCATTTCGCGGATGAAATCATTGTGGTGGATACGGGATCGACAGATGATACTGTTGCAATCGCCGAAAGGTACGGTGCCAAAGTCAGTCACTTCCAGTGGCAGGACGATTTCGCTGCGGCGCGCAATGCCTCCCTCGACCTGGCCACGGGCGACTGGATCATGTGGCTCGATGCGGACGACTACGTGCCGGCCACCGAGTGGCCTAAGTTACAGGAAATCAAATTCCAGCCCCTGAATCAGGCCTTCATGTTCCTGCTGCAGAACGAGGGCCTAGCGCGTGAGAGCTGCTGGCAGGTTCGGATGTTTCCCAATCGTCCCGAACTGCGCTTCCGGTACCCGGTGCACGAGCAGATTGCGCCTGCGCTGGTCGAGCACGGCTACCCGATCCGAACCACCAACATCACGGTAGTTCACACCGGTTACCCCAACGAAGACGTGGTGCGGCAGAAGAAGGAAAAATACCTGAGGTTGCTCCTTGCCTACCTCGAACGCCACCCTGACGATCCCGTAAGCCGCTACCACGTGGCCTTTACGCACCACACGACCGGCCGGCACCGGCAAGCTGTGGCCGAGTTCGAGAAAGTCGTTCGAAGCGACGAATGCCGCGAAAAGCACCCGCGTACGTACGCCAGCGCGTGGCTCTACCTGGGTAGGTCGTACCTTGCTTTGGGCGAGGAGGAGAGGGCTATCCGGGCACTGGAAAAAGCCATGGAGTTTGAGCCGGGCTCGCCTCTGGCCATGGTTTCCCTGGCCCAGTGCTACAACCGGCTGGACCAGCCTGAAGAAGCACTACGCTGGCTCGACAGATTTCGGAGCAGCCCACTGTCGCCCTCCACGATGCCACTGGACCTGGAGGCGCTTTCCTACGCTGCTGAGTACCAGCGCGGTCTGGCGCTGGAGAAACTTGGGCGTGTGGAGGAGGCGGTACACGCCTACTTGGCGAGCCAGCGGTACACAAACCGGTCACGACAGTCCGTACGCAGGGCGATTTTTCTTTTGCCGCGGTTGATGGAGAGCAGCCAAAGTGAAGCGGCCATTCAAGAGCTGGTCTCTTCAGTAGGGGACTCGGCGGCTGAGCTGTTTGAGTTGGGCAATGCTCTCGTGCGCGCGGAAAATCTCGACGCAGCAGAAAAGAGCTATCGTAGAGCGATCGAGACAGAGGCGGGACACGTAGGGGCTGTGCGTGCGCTTGCAGCCGTCCTGCGACGCACGGGACGCGCGGACGAAGCGGTTGCGGTCCTACAACAGGGGATACGGGCCACTGGAAGCGAGCCTGCATTAGTGGCGGATCTTGCGGACTTGCTGTTCCAGTTGCGCCGGTGGGAGGAAATCCGTGCCATGGGCAGTACGGAGATCTGGCCAACGCGCGCTGCGGCGGCTATCCTGACGGGAAATGCTGACGCGCTGCTCGAGGAGCTTTCAGGTCGACCTGAGTTCCTGTCGTCGGGTGTCGAACTGGATGCTGAGAGACTGTGGGAAGTGGCCAGGTTGCTCGACGAACCGTACCGGTTTCACCTGGCCGTGGCCTGCGCGGCTCTGGAGCCGGGTTTGCGGGAGGCCGTGGAGTGCGCCGTGGATGGCTTGCTGCGGCGCGGCTTGGCGAGCGAGGCTCTGCCGCTTGCAGAAGCCCACGTGCGGGTTTCACCTGCGGACAAGCGTGCTTTCGAGCTGCTTGCCCGCTGTTACCGCGGACTGGGTGTACACGAGGCGGCAGAGATGTGCGAGCAAAGGGCACGCACCCTGGCGCCCGTGAACGCGGAGCTCCCCGTCTCCATTTGAGGGGTGGGATGCCACGTCCGGCACTTTCTCCATGACCCCCCTTCGTGCGACGGCAAGAGAGGTCCCTGGACTGCGAAGTCTTTGACTTCGCGGGGAGCAAGTGGTAGCGGTGCAGAGCAGAACCGGCACATCTGGATTGCACCGGGACATCCGGACGGAAAGTTCCCCTCTGCGACGACTGAAGTCGAGCGACGAGTGAGGTCGTCGCACTCCAAATGCTCGATGCCGGGACGAGCACAGTCGTCGCGCTTGATACAGTTCCTACCTGAGCAAGACCATCCTCCGCGAAGCTTTCCACTTTCCCGCCCACAGGACGTACACGTACACACCGGAAGGCAAGCCTTCCGCTTCGAACAAGATCGAGTGTTCGCCGGCTTCGAGGGGTCCCCTGGAACCCCAGTTTGACAGTTGATCTGCGCTTGATTCCCGTGCAATCAGCTATGTTCTGCCTCAGTTGGAATTGGACGACTAAAGGGCTACCTTTAAGCAATTCACAACATACAAAGGAGCCCGTTATGACCCGT
>CAYXFI010000184.1:0-7640 GCA_964464205.1 uncultured Cytophagia bacterium | reverse complement strand
CTTTGCGTGTCCCGGAGAATGCCGTCTCGCGGCGCCGGACGCGACCGCCGGCCGAGGCGACAGGTCACGGGTAGAGTCCGAACAGTTAGCCCGCTCACCGGAACCCCGACATGCCCGACGTCGTTGAGTGAAGAGGGCAGTTACGAATGGCGCACACGGCTTTGGGCCGCAAATTTCCCTTGCGCAGGAGATGCCGCTTGATTAAATTTCACCGTGAAAAGGAAATCCAAAAGGCCAGCTTAGCTCAGTTGGTAGAGCGGCTCACTCGTAATGAGCAGGTCGTCGGTTCGAGTCCGACAGCTGGCTCTTCGGCAAACGGGCTTGGGCGGGTTGACCAAGTCCGTTTGCTGTTTTTGGCGGTGCTCGCGTGACGAAACATTCCATGCAGCCGGCTTCCGTGCGGCGGCAACCGACTCGCGCGGGCTCGGCTGGCGAAGACACAGGCAGGAGACCCGACGGATGAGACGCGAGGCTCGAATCTGCGCGGTCCTGACGGCCGCTTTTCTGTCCGGCGCGTCGACGTACGCCGGGAGCTCTCGCGGCACCGTGGGCTTCCAATTCCTCCGAACGATCGTGAACCCGCGCCCGGCAGCCATGGCCGGGGCATTTGTCGCTATCCCGGGCGACCTGGCCGGTGCGCGCTTCAATCCCGCCGGCGTCGCAGAACTACCGGATCGGCTCGTGCAGGCCAGCTACGCAAACCACGTCTTCGATTTTCACACCGGTTTCCTGGCCTACGCGAATCGGATCGGCTCGCTGGGGCAGAGCCAGCTTTCCGTGGCCTTCATCAGCTACGGCAAATTCAATGAGACCGATCTCTCTGGATTGCCGACCGGGCGCACGTTCAGTGCTGGCACGATCGTCGTCTCGGAGACGGTTGCCAGAGAGGTGCTCCCGCACCTCCTTGCCGGCATCTCCCTCAAGTACCTGCACAGCTACATCGACACTTACAGCAGTCAGGCTTTGCTGGCAGACCTGGGCTTGCTTCTTCACACCCCGGTTCAGGACCTCGACGTCGCCGTTGCCGTACAAAACGTCGGCCAGGTCTTCTCACCGTTCGTGGAGCAGAAAGACAAGCTCCCCGTCTGTTACAGGATCGGTTGGTCCAAACGGCTTGCGCATCTGCCTCTGCTCTACGGCGTGGAGGCGTTCAAGTACGCCGATGACGACTGGCAGTTCGCCCTCGGGGGCGAGTTCACGGTGACGCCTCAGCTCCTGCTACGCTGGGGCTACACAACACTGGCCCGGCAGATGAAAGTCGACGCGGATGCCGACCAGTTCGCCGGGCTTTCGGTGGGCCTCGGTTTCAAATGGAGACGCTACCGGTTCGACTACTCTCTTTCCTCACTGGGGGAACTGGGTTCCGTCAATCGTTTCGCACTGGTGGCCCAGTTCTGAAAGGAACCGGCGGTGTCCCGAACGAGGTCAGGCCGCTGACTCTCCGCGCGCACGATGAGCCACAATCCTCGCGCATCAGGGCGGGACTGAACGTCTGTACGTAGCCGGTGCGCTCGTTCACCGGGCCCGATCGCGGGAACGAAGTTCACGTGGGACCGAATGATGGGAGAACGGGAGAACACCGCCTGCGCATGTAGTCGCTACAACTGTTGTCTCCTTGCCATCGGATCGAAAAGGGAGCCCACATCTTCCGAGATGTGGGCTTTTCTTTTGCGCATCGGGTAAGGCTTGGGGGTGCCGTCGAACTGAATCCGTGAACGGACCGGTCGAATGAAGCGAGGTAAGGAGCGAATATGAGTGTGGATCCCCGGCAGTGGCGGGAACAGGTTGTGGGTGTGGAAAAGATGGTGCCTGTCCTCGGGGGCGGCCGAGCACCCTACGTCAACTTCGACAATGCGGCTTCTACTCCGGCACTCAAACCCGTGCTCGACGCAGTCAATCGCTTCGCCGAGTGGTACTCGAGCGTGCACAGAGGCACCGGCTTCAAGTCCAAACTCTCCACTTTCGCGTACGAGGCAGCCAGGGAGAAAGTGCTGCGTTTCGTGGGGGCGGATCCGCGCACCCGAGTGGCCGTGTTCACGAGGAACACCACCGAAGCCGTAAACAAACTGGCCTGGCGCCTCAATCTGGACCGCGACGACGTGATCATCACCACGCTGATGGAGCATCACTCCAACGACCTGCCCTGGCGCCGAGTAGCCGGGGTCGTGCGGCTCGCCCTCGATGCCGACGGGTCCACCAACTTCGATCGTCTGGAAGACCTTCTCCGACAGCACAAGGGCCGGGTGCGACTGGTGGCCGTCACAGGGGCCTCCAACGTGACCGGCCTGGTCACGCCGATCTACGACGTGGCCCAGCTCGCGCATCGATACGGCGCGCAGATATTCGTCGACGCCGCACAACTGGCCCCGCACCGGCGTATCTCCCTGGAGGGCGACGGTCGCCCGGACACTCACATCGACTACCTCGCTTTCTCCGCACACAAGATGTATGCGCCCTTCGGATCCGGTGCGCTTGTGGGCTGGCGCCAGACCTTCGGGAAAGGCGAACCCCTTGAAGTGGGAGGCGGCACGATCCGCATCGTGACCCTCGATCGGGTGGTGTACGCGGACGCCCCCGACAGCGAAGAAGCTGGATCACCCAACGTGATCGGGGCCGTTGCACTGGGAGCTGCCATCGATTGGTTCCTGGAGACGGGGATAGATAGGATCGAGGCATACGAATCCGAGCTCGCGCGGGCCGCCTGGCACGAACTGCAGAGAGTCCCGGGCGTGCGGTTGTACGGACCGGGGCGGCTCGAGGACGGTCCCGATCGCCTGGCGGTGTTCACCTTCAACCTCGATGGCTGGCACCACGCGAAGCTGGCGGCGGTTCTCGGATACGAATTTGGGATCGGAGTTCGCAACGGCTGTTTCTGCGCGCACCCCTACGTGAAGGTGTTGATGAACATCGGCCCTGAGCAGGAAAAAGCCCTGATCAGACAGGTCTCGCAGGACGACCGGAGCGATGTCCCCGGCGCGGTCCGCATCAGCTTCGGATTCTACAACACGATCGACGAGATTCGCTACTTCTCCCGCGTACTCAACGATCTGGCGAGCGGGGCGCACGCACCCCGCGAATACCGCCTGATCACCTCGACCGGAGAGTACGTGCCGGTGGACGGAGAATTCGACTACCCCTCGTTTCTGTGAAAGACTCGTCGGAAAAAACCACAGGGACCGAGAGCTCGCAAAGCGGGCACCGAGTTAAGCCCAAGCCGTGTGCGGTAAGATCTCACGGACGAGCGACTTGGCCGGATCCCCTGCATTTGGCGATGAGAAGGATTCTCCCATCAAGCCAGTCCTACAACACCTCCGCTCGACAAGACAATCACCGCGGAAGCAGAAAGCCCAACACAGGAGGCTTTGGGCATCTCCTTGCGCCACCTTTGCGTGGCCCAAGCCCTCTGTGCTTGCCCTGGAGTTCAGCCCAAATCCCACAGCGGACCTGTAAGCGAGCCGCGAGCAAGCCCCAGTGACGCGACCTTCGCCCGGGCTCCCTCACTACCGAGACACGGGAACACTACTTGCAAAGAAGCCCTCACGGGATTTGGCCCGGAGGAAAAGCTATATCGATTGACCAGGAAGTTGTTCGGCGCGTAGAACCTTCTTGTTTTCTTCGGCCGCTGTGTGTAAATTCAAACGAAGCGACGACTTAAGTCCGCACGAACTGTCGCCCCCGCGCTCATGCGGGGGCTTCCGTATGCAATCAGGGCCAACAGACTGGGAGAAGAGCCATGCGGCGCATCTACTTTGACCACAACGCAACCACCCCGGTTAGGCCCGAAGTGCTGGAGGCCATGCTGCCCTACTTCGGCGAGCGTTTCGGGAACGCGTCGAGCGTGCACACCTTCGGGCGAGAGGCGCGCCGCGCTCTGGAGGACGCGCGCGAGAAGGTCGCCAAGGCCATCAACGCCCAACCGTCTGAAATCGTGTTCACGTCCGGGGGGACGGAGGCGGACAACACAGCCATCAAAGGGATTGCACATCTGCTGCGCGACAAGGGGCGGCACATCGTCACCTCCCAGGTGGAACACAAGGCTGTGCTGGAAACCTGCAAGTACCTGGACAAAGAGGGCTTCGAGGTCACCTACGTACCCGTCGACAGTACAGGGATGGTGCACCCGGAAGCGGTAGAGGAAGCCCTGCGCGAAGACACCGTCCTCGTCAGCATCATGCATGCGAACAACGAGGTCGGTACAATCAATCCCATCGCCAAGATCGGCGAGATCTGTCATTCGCGCGGGATCCTTTTCCACACGGACGCAGTGCAGAGCTTCTGCAAGGTGCCCATTGACGTGCAGGCCATGCATATCGACCTGGCGAGCTTTTCGGCGCACAAGATCTACGGACCCAAGGGTGTGGGCGCGCTGTACGTACGCCGCGGCGTGCGCTTCACGCAGCTCCTGCACGGCGGCGAACACGAGCGCAAACGCAGGGCCGGCACGGAGAACGTGGCCGGCATCGTGGGATTCGGCAGGGCCGTAGAGCTCGCGATGGCGGAGCGCGACGAGGAAAACCGCAGGCTCATCTCGCTCCGCGATCGTCTCTGGCGCGGAATCCAGGAGAAGGTAGAGCGCGTGCGACTGAACGGACACCCCACCGAACGCCTGCCGGGCACACTGAATGTGTCGTTCGAAGGTGTGGAGGGCGAGTCCGTCCTCCTGAGCCTGGACATGAAGGGCGTGGCGGCTTCCAGTGGCTCCGCCTGCACGTCCGGTTCGCTTTCCCCCTCTCACGTGCTCGAAGCCATGGGCGTACCGCCGGAACTGGCCCAATCGGCAGTGCGTTTCAGCCTTGGCCGTTCGAACACGGAGGAGGATATCGACTACACCGTGGAGATTCTACCTGGCATCGTGCAGAGGCTGCGGGAGATGTCGGCTTTGGAGGTCTGAGGGAAGCGAGCTTCCCGGATGCTCCCGATCCAAGAGCGCCAGCAATGGCTGGGTCGGCGGAAGCGTGAAGCTCCGCGCAGGGGAAATCTGGCGTCCGGCTAGCGGGCCAAGACCCGAGCCAGTAGTGAAGAGGAAAGGCTGACGCAAACGCCTGCAACGGGGGTAGGGTTGCCGGTGCGATCGCACGCCTGGCACGTAAAGTGCAGGGTCAGCGTTCGTACTGCGACTTTCGGCTTGTCATTCGTCGGTCGACGGCGCGTGAGCGCGTGGTAGCGGGCCTAGTAGCCAGCGGCGGCTTTCGGAGGTGGGAAGGGAATGGCCGGTTCCACGATCCACTTCGACTACAGCGAAAAAGTTCTCGATCACTTCATGAACCCCCGCAACGTGGGTGCGATCGAGGACCCGGACGGCGTGGGGAAGGTGGGGAACCCGGTGTGCGGCGATGTGATGCAGCTCTTCGTGAGAATCGAGAGCGACCGCATCGTCGACGCCAAGTTCAAGACTTTCGGCTGTGGCGCGGCCATTGCCACCAGCAGCATGGTCACCGAGATGGTGAAGGGCAAGCCCATCAGCGAAGCCTTGAAGATCTCGAACAGGGCAGTGGCTGAGGCGCTGGGTGGTCTGCCGCCGCAGAAGATGCATTGCTCGAACCTGGCTGCCGATGCGCTCCGCGCGGCGATCGAGGACTATTGCAAACGGCACGGTCGTAGCATCGAAGAGTTCCTCGAAGGCGAGGGCAGCGGCGAGAAATAGCGGACGAACGAACCGAGATGTACCGCGAGGATCGACAGAAGCCCCTGGTTGCCGTGGCCATGAGCGGGGGTGTGGACAGCTCCGTCACGGCGGCCCTGCTGCTTGAGCGAGGTTACCGCGTCGTAGGTCTCACGATGAAGCTGTGGGACTACGAGCGGGTCGGGGGAAACGTACATCGTGAGAGCAGTTGCTGTTCCCTGGACGACATCGAAGACGCCCGTGCTGTGGCCCATCAGTTGGGAATCCCCCACTACGTCGTGGATATTCAAGAGGAGTTCGCGCGCACGGTCATTCGCAATTTCGAGGAGGAGTACCTGCGCGGACGAACTCCCAACCCGTGCGTCCTCTGCAACCTGCACGCGAAGTGGCGCGTTCTGCTTCGCAAGGCGCTGAGCATCGGAGCTGAGTACTTCGCCACGGGGCACTACGCGAGGGTCATCTACGATGCGGACTCTCGTCGTTACCTTCTGCTGCGCGCCACCGACCGGAGCAAGGATCAGTCGTACGCGCTGTGGGCACTGCGCCAGGACCAGCTCAGGTACACGATCCTTCCCCTTGGGGAGCTGAGCAAACACGAGGTACGAGCAACGGCCCAGCGACTGGGTCTGCGCATCGCGCGGAAAGCTGAGAGCCAGGAGATCTGCTTCATCCCGGACAACGACTACCGGCGCTACCTCCAGGAACGCTTCGGCCCCGGAGTGCTGCGTGAAGGCGAAATTGTGGACACCAGCGGCCGCGTGCTGGGGAAGCACTCGGGATACCCGGGATTCACGATCGGTCAGCGCCGGGGGCTGGGGATTGCCGTCGGCAAGCCGATGTACGTGGTCGACATCCGCCCAGAGCTGAACCAGGTGGTCGTGGGCGAGCGAGAGGAGCTGTTTTCCCGGGGACTGGTGGCAGAGCTGGTGAACTGGATCGCCGTCGAACGGCTGGAGGACCCGATGCAGGTGTGGGTCAAGATCCGCTACCGGGACCGCGGCTCCTGGGCCACCATTCGGCCGCACGAGGATGATCCGCGCAGGGTGGTAGTCCAGTTTGAGGAACCGCAGCCAGCGGTTACGCCGGGCCAGTCCGTGGTTTTCTACGACGAGGACGTTGTGGTGGGCGGTGGGATCATCGCCGAGCGCATCCCCTGACGGGCCCACAGGAGTCCGGGAGCTAGCGCCTCATCCTGACAGAATCCTCCCCAGTGCTTCCGAGGAAGCTCCTCTGCTGGAGAAATACCGAATCCGAGTCGTCGAGGGTGGACCGATGCCGGAAAACAAAGTGACCGTGCCCGAACTGGTTCGGATGAAGGCTCGGGGGGAGAAAATCGCCGCCCTCACGGCCTACGACGCGCTGTTCGCCCGCCTTCTCGATGAGGCGGGTGTGGATCTGATCCTGGTGGGCGACTCGTTGGGAATGGTCATCCAGGGGCACGAAACCACCATTCCCGTCACCGTGGACCAGGTGATCTATCACACGCAGGCCGTCCGCCGTGGCGTTCAGCGGGCCCTCGTTGTGGCCGACATGCCGTTCCTCAGCTTCCAGGTGTCACCGGAGGAAGCACTTCGCAATGCCGGCCGCCTCGTGAAAGAAGGAGGCGCCGAGGCCGTGAAGCTGGAGGGCGGGGAGCCGGTGTGCGACACGGTACGCAGAATCGTGGACGCGGGAATCCCGGTGATGGGTCACCTCGGTCTCACGCCGCAGTCCATCCACCAATTCGGCGGCTACCGCGTTCGGGGAAAGTCGGCTGAGGAGAGCGAACGGCTACTCTCCGACGCCCACGCACTCCAGGAAGCCGGCGTGTTCGCCATTGTACTGGAGAAGGTTCCCTCGCAGCTCGCTCAACAGATCACCCGGGCCGTGAACGTGCCGACGATCGGCATCGGTGCAGGACCCGGCTGTGACGGCCAAATCCTGGTCAGCTACGACATGCTGGGGCTGTTCGAGAAGTTCAAGCCGAAGTTTGTACGCCGGTACGCTGAGCTGGCCGCCACGATCCGGGAGAGCTGTC
>CAYXFI010000183.1:0-7643 GCA_964464205.1 uncultured Cytophagia bacterium | reverse complement strand
GACGAGGAGTCTCGTTTCCGCCACATTTTGGACTATTTCCGCGAAGCCTCCGACCTCGATTGGCTGAACCGGGACATCTACGTTGACTTCCGCACCTATCTGGTGGACGACATTCTGGTGAAAGTGGATCGCATGAGTATGGCCACGAGCCTCGAGGTGCGGGTGCCGCTGCTGGATCATCGCATCGTGGAACTGGCTCTCCGAATGCCCGCTCCCTACAAGATCAGGAAAGGGGTGCGCAAACGCATATTGAAAGATGCGTTCCGGGACGCGCTGCCGAAAGAGATCTTGACGAGGGGCAAAGAAGGGTTCAGCATCCCGATCAAGAACTGGATCCGTCAGGAGCTTCGGGAGATAGTGCTGGATGTGCTGTCGCCGAGCCGCCTACGGCAAACGGGACTGTTCAACACCGCGTACGTACAGAAGTTGCTGGACGAACACATGAAGGGAGTGGAGAACCACAGTCATCGTCTGTGGGCTCTCTTCATGTTTGAGCAGTGGAGGGAACACTTCGGCTAGACCAGACTGCAGAAACCCACGTACCGCCCAGTCGCGGGTCTTCGGAGGGCGCTGCTTCGGTTGCGCCCTTTTTTGGCGTGTGGGGCCAACGGTCAGCGCCGCGCAAGCTCCGTGGGGCTGATCGGGGCCTCGCGAGGGTCGTCAGCGTGCCGTCGGGTTCATGACAGAGGGAGGGACAGAAAGTGGATTCGTCCAAAGGCAGAGTGCTCGTCACCGGGGCGACGGGTTTCACGGGGAGTCACCTGGTTCGAACTCTAGTGCAGAGGGGGTACCAGGTGCGGGCTTTGGTTCGGTCGCCCGAGCGGTTGGGGTTGCTTTCCCCCGAAGGGGTCGAACTCGTTCCAGGCGACCTGAAGGACCCAGAATCCCTGGCCCGTGCCTGCCAGGGAGTGGAGGGGTTGTTTCACGTGGCGGCCCTGTACCGACAGGAGGGTGTCTCCACCCAGGAATTCTACGCGGTCAACGCCGAGGGGACGAGGAAGCTGCTTGAGATTGCCGCCGAAAGCGGGGTTCGCCGAGTGCTCCACTGCAGCACCGTGGGTGTTCAGGGCGAGATTTCGAATCCTCCCGCGCGCGAAGACGCGCCCTACAACCCGGGCGACCATTACCAGCGCAGCAAGATGCTCGGCGAACAGTATGCACTCGAGTTCTTCAGGGGGGGCAAGCTGTCCGGGGTGGTCGTGCGACCCGCGGGAATCTACGGCCCGGGCGATCGACGGTTCTTGAAGTTGTTTCGCAGTGTTGCACGTGGCTCATTCTGGATGGTTGGCCGCGGGGATGTGTTGTACCAAATGACGTATGTTCAAGACCTTGTGGATGGCATGATTTTAGCATATGAGCGGGCGCAGGTGACCGGCGAGGTGTTCACAATAGCGGGTGCCGAGTACACAACGATCACTCAATTGGTCGAGAAGGTGGCAGAAGCGCTGGAAGTCCAGGTCAAAATTCGCCACGTACCCCTCTGGCCGGTGATGACGGTCGCCTGGATGTGCGAGAAAGCCTGCAGACTGGTCCGCGTGGAACCACCAATCTACAGAAGACGACTGGACTTTTTCACCAAAGACCGCGCGTTCGACATCTCCAAGGCCCGCGAAGTGCTCGGGTACGAGCCGAGGGTCCCGCTCGATCAAGGTCTCCGAATCACTGCACAATGGTACCGGGAGAAAGGCTGGCTTACGTGACTTGCCGGGCGGTACGTGCACGATTCCGGTACCGGGTCGCGACTGCGGTTGAATGGGGGCTACGCAGCGCTTACCGGACCGATCACTGCGCAGTCTCGATCCTGGGTTCTCGTGTTGGGGAGTGCACGACCCAGTCGTAGGTATCCGGACTCATTTTGACAGCGTTCTCAGGGAAAACGGAAATGTGATATGGCCCAAGTTGCTGCTGCAGATGTCCGTGCTGGCGCGGGCGGTCTTGGCATCAAAAGAATCGCCGTGTTTCTTCTCCGCTTCTGCGTCAGCGCAGTTCTGATCTACTTTGTGCTGCGTCAGACCCAACTCGGCCAAATCTGGCAGTCGGTCAAACAAGCGGATCTGCTGCTGTTACTTCTGTCGTTTTCCCTGCACGCCATCGGCTACTACGCCAGCGCCTACCGCTGGAAGATCCTGCTCGCCGCACAGGGTACGGAGGTCCCCGTTTCCTACCTCGTGAATTCCTACGCGGTGGCCATGTACTTCAACAACATACTGCCTTCAACTATCGGCGGCGACGTGGTTCGTGCGTACGACACCTGGCGCTACGGGGTCCCGAGAGGCAAGGCCATCACAACCGTGATCGTGGAGAGGTTTCTGGGCCTGTTGGCCCTGCTCGCGTTTGCGGTGGTGGCCGTATTCGTGGCTACGGACTTCGCGGAACGGATCCCCAACCTGGGCTATTGGATCGCGGGCCTGTTCATCCTGATGGTCCTATTTGCGGCGTTCATTTTCGTCAACCAGAAGTACGTCACCAAAATCGGGGATCTGTTCGACAAGCCGGGGTTACGACTGTTCAAGAAGCAGCTGAAGAAATTCTCCGACGCGTTCCGGGAATTCCGCGGAAAGAAAAAGGCGCTGTTCTGGGCCGTTGTGCTGTCCCTGGTGCTGCAAATCAACGTCATTGTGCACTACTGGTTGATTTCCTTGGCACTGGGCATGCACGTATCGCTGGTCAAGTTCCTGTTCATCATACCCGTCGCTCTGTTCGTGATGATGGTGCCCATCTCGATAAACGCAATCGGTCTGCGAGAAAACCTGTACGTCTTCTTTCTTCGCCCGTACGGTGCGTCGGTGGCGCAAAGCATCGCCTTCTCTTGGATTGCCTACGGGATGATCCTACTCCTGGGGATTTTCGGTGGCGTGCTGCTCGCCTTCCGCAAGAGAGGAAAACAGTTACAGGAGTTTGCCGCTGCAACTGGGGAGAGCGCCATGAAGAACGGCCAACAAGCGATCGACCAGGCTGCTGAACAGAAGGAGATTCTGGACACGCAGAAAGCGTTGCTCGATGAGAGGAAGTCCAAAGCCGCGAAGTATCAGGAGCTGTTTCTCGGGGAGTCGGGCTTCTTCAAGATGTTGAAGTACGAGTTGATCATCACGCTCTGCAGCTGGGTGCCCGGTGCTCTGGGTCTGCTACTGCGCAGTAAGTTGTATCCTCTGATTCTGGGCAAGGTAGGCCGCAACGTGGCCTTCGGGGTGAACGTGACGATCCGACACCCGTCGAAAATACGCATCGGGGACAACGTCGTGATCGACGACAACTGCGTTCTCGATGCAAAGGGCGACGGGAACAACGGGATCACCATCGGCAACGGTGTGTTCATCGGCAAGAACACCATCCTGACCTGCCACGATGGTGACATCGTGCTGGAAGACAACGTGAACATCGGGTTCAATTGCGTCATCTCCTCGCTCAGTTCCATCGTGGTCAAGAAGAACAACCTGCTGGCCTCCTTTGTCTACTTGGTCGGCGGCGACCACATTGCCGACCGAACCGACGTGCCGGTGCTATTCCAGGGACGAACCTCGAAGGGCATCGTGATTGGCGAGAACTGCTGGCTGGGCGCTCAGGTCACCGTGCTCGATGGGTCGGTGATCGGGCGGGACTGCATCATCGGAGCGAACGCAGTGGTGAATGGGGAGATTCCGGATTTCTCGATCGCGGTGGGAACCCCCGCTCGCGTTTTGCGGGACCGCCGGGCTCAGAAGACTGAGGACTAGTTGGGTGGCGCGATGATCGTTGGCCTCTACACGACGGACACGTCGGATCCTCTGCTCGAACGGCTCGAGAAGGCAACAGCGCCTCTCAGTGGAGTACAGGCGGAGCGCGGGCCAGGGTACGCCCTGTACTGGGCGCCGGAGAAGGGCGGTCAGTACGCGCACACGCATGCGGGGGTAGCTCGGGTTCCCGGCGTCAACGCAATCCTGCTGTTGCAGGGACACTTGTTCGATTTGCCCCGGAAAGACAGCGGGCAGACTGGCGCTCTCGCAGCGATCGCCGATCGTTTCCGAGAAGGTGGATCTGAGGGGCTGAAGGATTGGAACGGACATTTTGCGGGCGCTTACCTCGACCTCGACGGATCGAGACTGCTTCTCTTCCGCGACCATTTCGGAGTGGAGCCACTTTACTACTACCAGCGCGGGACTGCCCTATTGTTTTCGTCGGATCCATTGTTCCTGTTGCACTCGGGCCTGGTGCCGAAAGAGCTGGATCCGAAGGGCTTGCACACGTACTTCCTGTTCAACTACGTCCCATTGAGCGAGACCATTGTGCGCGGGTTGAAGAAAGTCGAGCCCGCACATGTCCTAGGGTTCGATGGCGAATCGATCCGGACGAATCGGTACTGGAAACTGGCTTTCCGGTGGGATGAGGGGAGGAACGAAGAAGAGACGGCCCGGCAGCTCGTGCTCGAGTTGAAGGACGCCATCCGAGTCAGGACGGACAACGGAGCTCTGCAGCCGGGATCTTTCCTCAGTGGAGGCATGGATTCGAGCACGGTAGTCGCCCTCGCCTCTGAGTACCTGGACCGCCCGCTTGCCACGTTCTCCTTCCGGTGCCGGGGTGAATCCTTTGACGAAAGCCACTACGCCGAAATTGTGAGCAAAGCCTACGGCACGCAACACCACTTGGTGGAATTCCCCCCGGACAAGAGCCTCAGCATCACCAAGCTTGTCGAGCTGATGCCGGAGCCGTTTTCCGACATCGGAATCGAGGTGGCCTCGTTCATACTCGGTGAGTACGCCGAAGGGAAGGTCCAGTACATTCTTTCGGGCGACGGGGGCGACGAGCTGTTCGCCGGACACCCGGTGTACATCGCGGATCGTGTGGCGCTCCGGATCGATAAGGTTCCCGGCTTCATCAAGGCTCCGATCTTCGGCTTTTTCAATCTGTTTCCCGACTCGGACAAGAAGAAGAGCTTCACCGTCAAGGCCAAACGTTTCGCCTACAGTGCCAAGTTCTCCCCTACTCTGCACAGCAATCGGTGGCGGATCTACTACACCCGCGAGGAGCTCCAACGTGCTCTCACGTCCGACGCGTGGCAGATGGTGCAAGGCACAGATCCCCTCAGCGACGTAGAGGCGATCTACCGGGAGGTGGATGCCCCCGATTTTCTCAGCCGCTCACTCTACGGCGACTACGCCACGGTGGTCAAGTTCTATTTGACCAGGATGAACGTGCTGCGCCACTTCGGCATCGAGCCGCGTTTCCCGATGTTCGACCGCAGACTGGTGGAGTTCGCCGCCACCATCCCATCCAAACTCAAGATCCGGACCAGCGAGGACACGAAGTACATCTTGAAGAAAGCCATGGAGGGCATCCTGCCGGACGAGATCGTCTACCGCAAGGACAAGCTCGGGCACAGCGTGCCGATGAAAAACTGGATGCGCGACGCCGAGGTGGTGCATCGCTTCTTGCGGGAGGTCTTGTCGGAGGAGAACCTGCGGAGGCGAGGCCTGTTTCGACCCGATTTCGTCTCCACGCTCTTCGAAGAGCACATGTCCAAAAGGTTCAACCACTCGCACCGTCTGTGGGCAATGGCGGTACTCGAGCTCTGGCTTCAGAAGCATTTTGACGCATGAGCGCGCACACCGAAAACAGCCGCGACCGCGTGGATCTGTCCATCGTGATCCCGCTCTACAACGAGCAGGAGAACGTGTTTCCGTTGTACGAAGCTATCGACAGAGTGGTCCGTGGTTTGGGAAAAACGTACGAGATCATCTTCGTCGACGACGGGAGCACCGACAAGACGTACGTTCGACTCAAGAGCATAGCCGAAGCGGACCCCGCTGTGAAGCTGGTCAAGTTTCGAGCGAACTACGGCCAGTCGGCTGCCACCGACGCTGGTTTTGAAATGGCCCGTGGGGACGTCGTGGTAGTGATGGACGGCGATCTGCAGAATGACCCCGCGGACATTCCCAGGCTGCTGGAGAAGATGCAGGAAGGCTACGACCTGGTCAGCGGCTGGCGTAAGGACCGGAAGGACAAGCTGCTCTTGCGGAAGATCCCTTCCAAGATTGCCAACCGGTTGATCTGTTCGATCACAAAAGTGGAACTGCACGACACGGGGTGCGCGCTCAAGGCCTACCGCGGCGAGGTGGTTCGACGGATCAATCTGTACGGGGAGTTGCACCGCTTCCTTCCAGCCCTCGCTCGCGTGGAAGGCGCGCGAATCACGGAAATACCGGTCCGGCATCATCCGAGGAGGTTCGGCCGGTCGAAGTACGGGATCAGCCGTACTTTCAAGGTGATCATGGATTTGCTGTCGTTGAACCTGTTCATCAAATATCTGAAGAAGCCGATTTACTTTTTTGGGAAGGTGGCTTTGCTGTTCTTTTTCGGCGCTTTGCTGAGCGTGGTTGGAATGGCGCAGGGCCTGTGGAGAGGGGTGTACGGGCCCGCGGAACTGAACGTGCTGGCCACGTTGCTTTTCGTCTTTCTGGCGAGCGGGCTGGAGTTCATTTTCCTCGGACTGATCGCCAACCTGATCTACATGACTGGCAAGAAGAAAAGCGTGTATCTCGTTGAACGATACGAGAGTTGAGCCTTGGGCGAGACAGCACAGGTTCAGATACGGGAGGAACCGGCGATCCGCCGTCCCGGAGAGACGGCGGACTCCCCTCTCTCCGGGACGAAGCCAGTGATTTCGGTCATACTTGCCCTCTACAATTACGAGGAGCGCGTCACCAGCACGCTGGATGCCCTGACTTGCGTGCTCGAGCAGGTCGAGCGGGAGTACGAAATCGTCTGCGTAGACGACGGGAGCCAGGATAGGACCTCGGAGCGGGTCAAAGAGTACATCCGGCGCGAGCCAAGGGTCAAGCTGCTTCGGATGAGGACCGCTTTCGGTGAGGCCTCGGCGCTGGAGGCAGGTCTGAAACATACCCGGGGCCAGAAAATTGTGTACCTGACGGGCAGGGTCAACGTGAATCCCGCGGAGGTACCCAAGCTCCTGGCCAAGCTGGACGAAGGTTACGATCTCGTTGTGGGATGGCGCCATCCGCGCCGCGATTCTCGGCTGAACCAATTTGTGTCCAAAGTTTTCAACGCGATCATCAATTGGATCGCCGGTTTGAAGCTGCACGACATCAATAGCGGAGTGTTCGCGGCCAAACGGGAAGTTCTAGAGAGCGTGCCCATCTATGGGGATTTGAACAATTTCATCCCAGTTCTGGCTGTACGGCAGGGGTACAAGGTCGCGGAGGAAAAGATCGAGCAGCTTCCCGGCTGGTTCCGTACGTCCCGATATGTGGACGAGTACATCCGGCGGTTTCTCGACATCATCACCGTGATATTCCTGACCCGCTATTCCAAGAAACCGATCCACTTTCTGGGATTCCTGGGGGCGGTTCTGACGCTCGTGGGGGCTGGAATCAACCTGTATCTCTTCGTCTACCGCGTACTGCAGATCGGGCCGATCGCGGGGAGACCTCTGCTCTTGCTGGGAGCCCTGCTGCTTGTGATCGGCATCCAGATGGTCTCCATCGGTCTGATTGGCGAGATGATCATCTTCACTCATGCCAAAGAGATCAAGGAATACAACATCGGAGAAGTAGTAGGATATCAAAGAGGGTAGTTCGATCGATGCTTGTTCTTTCGCTGGCGATCTTCTGTTGGCTAACGGTTGGTATTATCTATGGTTCGTATACCGT
>CAYXFI010000182.1:0-7672 GCA_964464205.1 uncultured Cytophagia bacterium | reverse complement strand
CCATCGGGTCCCCTTTTCATGTTGGATGCTTTGTCAACAAGTGTGGTGCCGTACTGGCCCTGGGTCCCTGAGGGTTCGACCTTCACGAGCTTCTTCCCGGCCAACGAGACGTACAGATTTTCGTCCTTATCGCAGGCCAGGCCGTACGCATCGTCGTACTCCGTGAATTCGCCGTACTCAACCACGGCGCTCTCCAACCGATAGGGGTAGTATTCCGCGAACAGAAGGGCTCCCACCACCCGAACTTTGATGCGTACGGAGTCGGCAGGGAGATTGGGCGCGAGGACAACCAATTCGGTTTCACTTGCCGAAAGGACTGTGGCTCTCACTCCGTTGAAGTAGACGTAGTTCTCCTCGGCCACGGAAGAGAAATTCTTCCCAATGAGTTTCACGTGGCCGATCCCCGCAAAACTGCCGTCCGGTGGCTCAACTGCGGTGATCACCGGATCAGGCCTTCCTTTGTACTCTGGCTCCCAAATGCTCGGGGGATATTCGTTCTCGCACGCCACGAACACCGTGGCCAGCAGCGCGAAAGCGACAACGGATCTGGTTAGCATCGCAAATCTCCTCTCAATTGCCAACCTCGGCCCGTATGGTCAAAGCCAGGGTCAGAGCGAAAGGTGTGCGGTGAATCTGTGCACGCGGGTGAATACGCCAAACGGAACGTAGGCGTAGTCGAAGTTCAGCCTTGAGACGCGCAGGCCGAACCCGGTGGTCAGGCCGTACTCATCCTGGCCAGTGACGTATCCCACGCGCAGGGACAGAGTACTCAGAGCGGTGTACTCTACCCCCACCCGGATGAATTCGGGATAGGAGCGAGGGTGCACTGCGTCCACGACCATCAAGAGCGAATGACCTTCGGGAACGGAGCCAAGAAAGTCGAGCATGTTCATCGAGACGCCCATTCTGAATGTGAGGGGTAGCTGGAAACCTTCCTTCTCGAACTTGATCTCCTGGGAGAAATTCCTAACCGACATTCCGAAGGCCAGGCTCTTGAAACCGGTGCGGTACACAGTGCCAAAGTCGAAGGCCATTGCCGAAGCCACATTCTTGTGGACCCCTTCCTCGGGGATCACGCTTTTGCCCAGCGACTGGGCTACGTACTTGATTTGCCCGCCGACGGCGAAACGATCGGTCAGGTACTGCGCGTAGGCGATACCCACCGCGATGGCGCTGGGCCTCATGATTTCTGTGTCGACAAAGCCCTGAGGGTTGGGCCAGACCATCGTCCCCTGGATCTCGCCGTAGTCAACGCTCTGGAAGCTGATCCCGAACACGCCGTACCTCGCGCCCCAGGGCGCAACTGCAAGTCCAAGGGAGTAATGTTTGATGTCGGCAATCCAGTTCGTGTGGCTCACGGCGAGTTCCGCCGAGGAAGCCAACCGGGCCATGCCCGCGGGGTTGTAGAAGATAGAGGTCACACTGCCCTCGACGGTCGTGAACGCATCGCCCATGGCCGATGCCCGCGCATCCGGGCCCACGCTGAGGAATTGGAAGCCTGTTTGGGCCAGCTTCTTCTGTGCCGAGGCATGCGAGGCCATCGCCAGCATCCCCAGGGCCAGCAAGGTCGAAATGCCTTTTCTCAGCATGTCATTCCTCCGATCTCAAGGACTGCGAATTGCGATAGCGCAAAGCTTCATCAACGGCCGGGGAGAACCGTCAGCCGTACCGGGCCGCCCGTCGTTCGGTCATTCAGGCCGAACAAAAGCAAATACGTTCCGGGCTGCACCGAGAAGCTCAGACGGGCCTGGATGTCCGGACATTCGCCCGCCACCTCGAAGGGAATCGAGGTATTCACGGGTTCTTTCACATTCCCTTCTCCGTCGATCAGGACGACGTCCACAACGTCCGTGAGGAAAACCGTGACTTCGGGGCTCTTCAGGTCGACCTTGAGGAAGCTCGTGTCAGCACCAGCGGGGGGTACGACGACGTACTTCTTCTCTCCCTCGGTAATCGTGGCCCCGCGCGCTCCCAGGCTGTCCATCAACGCTCCCACGAAGGCCGGGACGGTCTTTGGGGTCCAGTCCGGATTGAGCGCGTCCACTCGCGGCGGTCGCAGGGTATCGGCCTGCTCACCCTGCAAAATTCCGCAGGCATTCTCGTCGAAAGGCGACATGTGGTAGGTCTCGGGCTCGAACTTCTCGCAAGCGGCGAGCGAAAGGATGCCCACCAGGACGAGGGAGAGCGGGATTGTCAGCTGTCTCGAGGTCATTGACAGTCCTCCACATGCATGTCCACCGATCCGCGCCTCAGCGGATGATGATGAACTTCCGAATGGCGCGCTGACCGTCGGGCGTTTCAAATACGGCGATGTACACGCCGCTCACCACGACCTGACGCGACGAAGTGACCGAATTCCAGGCTTCGTCGCCGGAGCCGTCGGTGTGTTCGATGACCTTGATCAGATCGCCCCGTTCGGTGTAGATCTTGATGGTGCAAACCGGAGGGATGTTGAGGAACATGATCCGGTCCGCTCCACTGATTCCGTACTGCAGTTCCCTCGCCCGGATGTTGTAGGGGTTGGGCACGATCCGAATGTCTGCGAGGGATTTGCCCGCCGGCCGGCGCAGGTAGGCCGGTTCGTTGGTGCGGGTGTAGAACATGCTGCTTTCCAGCGGTGTACCTGGGTGAATGTCATTGGTGCTACCGTCGTCAAAGGAGGTGACGTAGTAGTAGTAGTCGATTCCTCGCTGCGCCGAAGTGTCGTGAAACTCGTTCACTACCTGAGGGTGATCTGTGCCGGGGCCGCATTCGAAAATCAGGGTGTAGGTGGTGTCCGGCACGTGGGCTGCCCGGTAAACGCGGTAGCCCCGGAAATTGGGCCACGTCTCCGGGTTGTTCGACCACCTGATGATGATCCGATCTCCACCCGACTGTACCTCCACCCGTTCTGGCGGAGGTGGCGGCTGCGGCACTCCGAGTCCGTTGCTGTACGTGTCGATCGCCCGGTAGAAGGTCTGGAAGATCGAATCCTGGCCCGTGTAGACCCAGGCGTTCTTGTAGTAGTCCCTGTCGTTGGTCGTGCTGGCGTCCGGTAGGATGAACGGCGGCTTGCCGTTCAGCCAGCGTGCTCCAATGGTGTAGCACGAATCCCGGCACAGCCCCGCAACTGCCTCGGCGACCACGATGTGAATGCTGTCACCGGGCTCCAAAGTGTACGGCCCAAATCCCTGTCCCTGAGTGTATCCGCCCGGATTGCCCGGGTCACCGGAACGCACGTACGTGTCAGCGTAGGCGTTGCAGTCGATCGGCGTCAGGCAGCCGACATCCTCAGCGTGGGTCAGTTCCGGATGCCCCCCGGCCATCACCTCGTACTCCTTCAGCATCTTCTCCGCGTTGAACTGGTCGTTGCCCGAGGTGATCGGGAGGTCTGACTGCAGATACTGGGTGGTGGTGGGCTGAAACGGGTCGTCCGTGGGGTCGTCCGGCGACTTGTCGGCGTGGAGCGTGACTACGCCCACGTACTGGGCGGCGCCCAGATGACCGTCCCCGCCGAAGTAGGGCCCTCCGATGTTGTCGAACCCGGCCTTGGAATGAAGGCCGTGCCAGGCGAACAAACAGCGTGGAGGCGCGTCGTCGGGCCACACCAGTGGATTGACGCTGATGGGGGCTTCGTTCTTGGCATCGTTGATCGTGTTGTGGCCCCACGAGCTCGACTGAGGCAGCCAGTAGTAGCCGTACGGTCCGCCTTCTCGAGATGGAGCGTAGCGGTACTGGAAGAAGAAGTAGACGCCCGTCAATGTCTGCTCGTACTTGTTCCCCTCCTTGTCAATGATTCCCGTGTTCTTGAAGACGTAATCGTAGATGAAATAGTTGTTGTGGTTTTGTTGACTGAAGGCGTAGATCTTGCGTCTGACCGTGATGCCGATGGAGGTATTCACCACGTCGTACAGCATGCGGTCAGGGCCTGTGGCGGGATCGCCGGTAACGAGTGTAGGGTCGACTTCGTCTACTTCGTCCATGTAGTCCAAGAAACCGGCTCGTACTCCGTCTACGATCACCAGCGGGTGATCGAACCGCCCGTACATTTTGAATTCCACGGGCATGAACTCGTGTTCTTCATCCAGTACACGCGGTCCGACGTGAACCACTTTCACCTTGAAAGTTCGGTCCACGAGGGGATCGTAGTAGTCGGTCGCACCGATCCAGAGGGCTTTAGCCGCTTTGCAGTCTTGCCAGCGAAACTGGGCGGGCCAGCGGAGCCCGTCCTGCTGGTCCGGAATCAGATGTGTGCGACCTAGCTCGATCTCGCAACCCGCACTGGAGTACCAGTCGTGAAGCATCCCGACCGCGATCCACTTGGTTTGGTCCGCGGCCGCGTAGCGGGCGACGGCCAGAACCGCAAGCGCCGCCAGCATCGCCCGCAGGGGCCGAATTCGTCCGTTCACCATGGCACTACCCTTGGCTGAATGTCCGTTTCTCCAGTCATCCCAGGTCAAAAGTGCCAGCTGAGCGTGATTCCGAAGAAGATGCTGCGCGGATTCAGAAAAGTGATGAAAGTCTGGTTGGGCATGTCGATGTACGCCTTGTCCTCGAGGATCTTGTCAATGCGAGCCTTCTCGACCTCCACCCACTGGTCATTGACCCACTGCATGTATTTTCTTGTCTTGGCGTCGTAGTAGATCGCCCGTGGGTTCGGATTCAGCAGGTCTTCCGTGGACGCCGTCCATTCCATCGGGACGTACTCGACACCTTCTTTGCGGTAGTCACCGGGCTGGTCATTTCCCGGAATGTTGCCGTATCCCAACGGATCCGCCACGCTGGCGGGCAAATGCAAGGATTTCATGTAGTACTGGTAGTCGTAGAAGTCCGAGAAAGACACCCCCGAGAAGTAGCGGAAGTTGAAGAGGTTGTAGATGTCCATGAAGAGCTTGAGATCGAACTTGCCGAGTCGGAAGATCTTGGACATTCTGAGGTCGACGTTGTGGTAGTCGCGCCACTTCACATTGTACTCGATGCCGGGCACGTTGTTTGGATTCCACGTGAACCACCCACCGGCGGTCCAGCGAGCGATAAAGTTAGCCAGCCATCCACCAAGAGGTTTCTGGCCGAGGATGCTGGGACCGAAATCCATCGGCGTGTGAATGCCGACTATCGCCTTCAAGCGAGGTCTCGGCCTGGGCTTGAACTGCTTGGGGTTGCGGCGCAGGTACTCACGCTGTTCCGCCGGATTCTCGTAGTACTGGGCCGAACCGAAATAGCCACCAGTGCCCACCCGGTATTCGTAGTTGACCGTCCCGGTGAGCCACTTGCCCCACATCTTGGTGAGCTCGACTTCGAAACCGCGGATGTCCTCGTAGCTGTTCGCTGTAAGTTTCCTGTAGTTCACCTTGCCATCGAAACTAATGTACCGGACCCAGAACTCCTGGTTGGAGATGTCCTTGTAGTAGGCTGAGATGTGGAGGAGGTAGGTGTCGAAGAGAGACTGGTCGTATCCGAGCTCGTAGGCAACCGTGCGAGCCAGCGGTAGCGTGGGGTCACCAATGTAGTCCACCTTGTTGCGCAGGTCGCGCTGAACTCTGTACAACCGTTCGGATGTCGCCACTTCCCGATAATGGCCGTAGTTGAAGTAGAGCTTGGAACGATCCGTGATAGGATGGGAGATGGCGAGACGCGGACTCAGCGTGAGCCGCGGCTTCGCCTTTTTGGTCAGGAATTGAGGTTCCAGCTCCGGTCTGAATTTCTCCGAGAAGAAGATGCGGTCGTAGGGATCAACGTCGTACCAGTTACCGTTGGGATTGGTGTAATCAAGTATCCCGCCCAAGATGGCGATGAAACCCTGATACTCAAGCTTATCCTGCACGTACAGAGCCATCCTGTAGGGATTGCGATCGATCTTTGTCCAGAAGTTTCCTTCCGGGAGGAATTTATTGACCATGCCGAAAGAGATGTTGAAATCGTCGTAGACGAACTGTAGCCCCGCGTTGATTTCGTGATTCCTCGTTACCTGACTCACCAGGTCAGCTTTCACCGTATAGGCGACGACGCGGCTGTAGTCGCGGGAGGTGCTGACAGCGCCCCCCATCCCGAGGTAGTCGCCGATTCCGAAGATAGGTTGCTCCTCAAACCCTTGGGGCGCTTCGTCGACGAAGTAGCCCGGGAAGATCTCGTACTTCTTCTCCTTGTTACGCGACCGCCCGGGCATCGTGAAGTACTTCCGCCCCACTCGTTTCACCTGAAGCTCGTAGTAGGTCGTGGGGTTCAGGACGTGCGTGAGCTTGGCGGCGAAGGAGTGGAAGTATTGCGACGTCGGGCACCAGTAGATATCGGTGTAGATGCGCCACGGCACCGTAAACCCGGCCTGGTTGAGTGCGCTCGCGATGTCGTAGGTCGATTGCATCAGCGCTGTGCCGCCTGTACGCGAACGCGTGGTGCCGCGGATCTCACCATAGAGTGCTGTGGCCGATAGCTTCAGCGACGGAGTGATATCGGAGGTCAGCTTCAGCATCGAACTCTGGGTCTCGAGCGCTTCCCTCGAGAGGCGGAAAAGGTACATGTCTCTCCGCCGGAGAAAGGAGGCGTAGAAGCGCAGGTTTCCCAGCCTGCGTCCAATGCCAGGCACAGGTCCGCCAAACCCGCCGTCGAAGTAGTAGTCCCCTTTCTTGATGTCGCCCTGCTTGCGATGCTGCCACCGAAACAGCCTCTGCGCCGCTTCAGGCGTCAGATCGTTGGTGGGATCGTTGTCCTGGAGCGTGCGCTCGGAGACCGCGATCCAGCCTTCGAAACTGGGGTACTGGCGCTGCATGTACTCATCCCACGCACCGCTCGCCGTGCCGGTCCAGCACACATCAGGGTCCAGGTAGGGTCGCAGCCAATAGGACTTGGGGTCGTAGGGTGAGATGCCGAAGTGTTTGGGCGCAGGCGGTCGGTACTTGAACGTGATGGTCCCGGCGTAGCCGGTACGACTACCTTCTTTGGTCACAACGTTGACTACACCGGAGCGGACGTTGTTGTATTCCGCACCGAACCCTCCCGTCTGCACCGAGATCTCTTGCACGGCGCTGAGAGGTACCGCCGTGATCGGCTGGTTGTTGCGCTCGTCGCGGAGAACGATACCGTCCACCATGAACAGCGCCTGGTTGGCTGAGCTTCCGCGAATCGTGAGATCCGTGCTGATGCCGACGCTCAGACCCAGCACCTCGCGAACGTCGGCGGCGGGCAGTTTCTCAACTACATTCGCCGAGATGTTCTTCTTGGTAGCCGCCACATCTTTCTCCACGACCGGCCGCTCAGCCTCCACCACGACCTCGCGCCCCTCGATCACCTCCGGCGTGAGGCTGACATTGACTACCGTGGTTTGATCGATTACGACGCGTACCCCCGTGACGCGCTTGGTTGCGAAGCCGATCATTGTGACTCGGAGGGTGTAGACGCCCGGAGGAACGTTGAGGATCACGTAGTAGCCGTCGATGTCGGTAGCCGCGCCCATCGTCGTGCCTTCGAGCAGCACGTTGGCGCTTGGCAAAGGATCCCCCGTTTGCTCGTCCACTACCCGACCGGTGATTTTGCCGGTCGTGCCAGCTCGGAGCGCGTCACCAGCAACTACGAGCAAAACAAGAGCGGCGGCAAAGGCGGCAAGTATCTTCCCCATCTGCAAATCTCCCTCTTTGCCACACAAATTACGAGTTCCTCGGCTTGATCGTAGCCGCACATCCCGGGACTTCACGCTACG
>CAYXFI010000181.1:0-7681 GCA_964464205.1 uncultured Cytophagia bacterium | reverse complement strand
GCTTGTGAACAAGGGACTTCGAACCGCGGCGACGCGCGGGAGGCAGGGCTTGGAGCCGAGGCGCTCGAAGATCCCTTTCGGCTGCGGTACTTGTCAGACTCCAAACTCACTCAAACCCAGATGAGTCACAAGCACAACTGGTCGACGAGTTGGATTCTCACACCGAGCGAACTGTGGCGACAGAAGCCGCACCGTTTTGCGTAGCCTGCGCGGCCGCGCGCGAAGCAACACTGGTTGGGGCTCTTCCCGGACGGCCTGCGTGCTCTGGACCCTGCCGTTTGTTGCGAGAGCTTTTCACGGGTCTCCCGAATCGGGGGAAGGTAAGAAGAAGAGGACCGTAGCCCTGGCAAGGGAGCCCGAGTGGGGCGTGCGCATTTGGAAGGTCCGCAGCGTTGCCGTTCGTCTTCTTCGCTCCGCGAGGCCTCTGTGATCTTGGTGCCTTCGTGGTCCGGCCCCCCTATCCTGTCAGGCGCTGGGCAGTGGTTTTCCCAAGCGTACAGCTTCTTCCCCTTGCCGCGAGGCGCGGGCTGGAGCTACGGGGCTGTGATCCTGGCTACGAACGGAAGGCCGCCCGAATCCCGCCGGTCCGCAGTCACGTGCCGCGGCCCCGGAGCGCAGGGAGGGCGCCGGTCAGTTGGCTGGGTCCGGAGCCGCTCTGCAGCCTGGAACCGTCCGAATTCCCTTCTTTCGCCGGGGCGTCGGAGGGGTACGACCGCCAAGATTTCATCCAGCTGATCGACTTGCTGAGAAACTCAACGCCCTGTGTTGCGGAAGTCAACTGTACGTAAGCTCAGCACGTCCAAAGCGATAGGCGGACTATCCTGGATAGGGTCTACCCTCGGTGCGTTGAGCTTCTCAACGGCTCCAGGTCACACGGGCCGACTGCTCCGAGTTTGCTTGCAAGTAAGGCGTGACTTTTCAATAAGTTGCGCGATCTGTCCCCGGACGGGCGTTGTGGCACGGTGCTTGACCACGTAAAAAACCGAAGTCCGAGACGTGGATGTCGACGCGGAGGAAAAAGCCATGTTGTTCGCAGTGTTTTGCTTCGTGTGCTTGCTGGTATTCGGCGGCATGTATCTGGCGCAGCGCCGCACGAAACCGGCGGCAGCCAGACGAGCAGCGGTCCGGTGGGCCCGCGTGGAGTTGCCGGCGGATCGGTACTACCACCCGGGTCACACCTGGGCGAAGCCGGTGGAAAGCGGCGAAGTGCTCGTTGGCCTGGACGCGTTCGCCCGTCGGTTCGTGGGCGACGTGAAGGCGTTGGAGGTGCCGCGTCTCGGCGAGAAGCTGGAGCAGGGACGCGCTGCCTGGAAAATCCGGTTCGACGGAAGGGATCTGGAGCAACCCGCGCCGGTCAGGGGCCAGGTGGTGGAGGTGAATGAGGATCTTCTGAGGCATCCGGAGAAATTGCGCGACGATCCCTACGGCGAAGGCTGGATTCTCAAGGTCAAGCCTCAGGACGAAGACTGTTGTTCGGCGAACCTGTTCGGTGCTGACTTGGCGCGGCGGTGGGTGGAGCTGGCCATTCAGGAACTCCAGCGCGCCCACTCACCCCTCGCTGGAGTTGTCTCGCAGGACGGCGGTGAGCTGGTGGAGGGGATCGCCCGACATCTCGACGACGAGCAGTGGAAACGGTTCAAACGGCGGTATTTTCCCGTCGCGTAATTCCATTCGACACGGAACCCGAACGGCACAGACACAGGAGGATGTGAGATGGTTGCCATTTTCGTCGTGCTGATGATCCTGGTCTTCCTCGGAATCGACGCGTGGATGCAGAGGCGGCAAGCAAGACGTGCAGCGGTGGCGGGCGGCGATCTGCGCGCGGTGGTGCGCCTGCCGAAGGTGCGGTTGCTGAAGGGGCTTTTCTACGCCCCAAATCATCTCTGGATCAGAGTGGAACCCGACGGACGTGCCCGCTTAGGTGTCGATGATTTCGCGCCGAAGCTGCTGGGGCATGTCGATGCGATCGAGGCGGTGCAGCCTGGCACGGCCGTGCGAAAGGGGCAACCGCTTCTGCGCCTGAAACAAGGGGATCGGGTCATCGTCCTTCGGGCCCCAGTTTCCGGCCGAGTGCTGCGCGTGAACGAAGACTTGCTGAAGAACCCTCAGCTCCTGAAGGACGATCCCTACCTGCAGGGCTGGGTTCTCGAGGTGGAACCCGACGATCTGGGGCAAACTGCGTCGAAGCTGCTCGTTGCCGAACGGGCCGCCAACTGGTTGCGACGGGAAGGCCAAAGGCTCCGTGAATTCCTGGGCGAGGCGCTTCTCGCGCGGCCCCAGGTTGGCGTGACCATGGCCGACGGTGGTTTGCCGGCTGAAGGGGTGCTCTCGCATCTCGATGAGCAAGCGTGGAGAGAATGCCAAGCGAGATTCTTCACATCCTATGAAACCGAGTGATCAAGGAGCGGAGGACGACGACGATGAGCAAAGCGATTCTGGTGGACATCTCACTTTGCATCGGTTGTGAGGCCTGCATGGAGGCCTGCCGCGAGCAGAACAACCTCGGGGAATCGACGGAGCACAGGCTCTCTCCAAACAACTACGTGGTCATCGAAAACGTCCAAGAAGACGTGTACTACCGACACGCCTGCATGCACTGTGAAAACCCCACCTGCGTGTCGGTGTGTCCGGTGGCCGCGTTCGAGAAGACCGAGCTCGGCCCGGTCATTTGGCACGAAGACAAATGCATGGGGTGTCGATACTGTCTGCAGGCTTGCCCCTTCCAGATTCCCACGTACGAATGGGACAATCCGGTACCCAAAGTGCGCAAATGCACGATGTGCTACCCGCGATTGGTGGCGGGCGAGCAGCCTGCTTGTACGGAGGCGTGTCCGACGGGCGCGATCAAATTCGGTGATCGGGATGCCCTCATCGCGGAAGCACGCCGACGGATTCGCGAGAATCCCGACCAGTACGTGAAGCACATCTACGGGATCAAAGAGGTGGGTGGCACATCGCTACTCTACATTTCTCCAATTCCCTTCGAAAAGATCCCGTTCCTGGCTCGTAACCTGGAGAACCAGGAGCCGCTGCCGGAGCTGACGTGGAGGGTACTCTCGCAATTGCCGAACGTTGTGGGATTCACCGGGGTATTCCTCTTCGGCGTCTATTGGATTGTCAATCGGCGCATCAAGCTGGAAAAGTTGGCGCGGGAGCAGGAGAAGGAGCTGGACCAAGCGGACGACTTCGTCGAGGAAGTGGAGGTAGAGGAAGGAAAGGAGTGACGGGGTCGCCTCCCGCTGTTCGCCAGCCCGAGTTGTGCTGAATCACTATTCAAACGCATGGGCAACGGCAATGAGAGAGGCGTGACGATGACTGGAAAGCTTACGAGCAAACTGCCGCGGATCACTTTCTGGCGCGCTGTGCTGATTGTGCTGTGGGTGTTGGGCGCGTACGTTGCGGTGGTGCGATTCACGAAAGGTCTGGGGGCGGTGACGAACCTCCGGGACGATTTCCCCTGGGGACTGTGGATCGGCTTCGACGTGCTCTGCGGAGTGGCACTGGCAGCCGGTGGTTTCACGGTGGCCGCGCTCGTCTACATCTTCGACGTCGGCAAGAAGTACCATTCAATCACCCGTCCCACCGTGCTGACGGCCTTCCTGGGCTACCTGCTGATGGTTGTGGCTCTCCTGTTCGATCTGGGCCGACCCTGGAACATCTGGCACCCGATCATCATGTGGAATCACCACTCGGTGATGTTCGAGGTAGGCTGGTGCGTGATGCTGTACACAACGGTATTGGCCCTCGAGTTCAGTCCCGTGGTATTCGAAAAGTTCGGTTGGCATCTGCCGCTGAAGCTCGTCCGATCTTCGATGATCGTGCTTGTGGTGGCCGGCATATTGCTTTCTACTCTGCACCAGTCATCCCTCGGATCGCTCTATCTGATTGTGCCCGAAAAGATGTACCCGCTCTGGTACTCCCCTCTGTTGCCTCTTTTGTTCTTCATCTCAGCCGTGGGTGTGGGCCTGGCCATGACAATCTTCGAGTCCTTCCTCAGCCACCGGGCGTTCCGTAAGGAACTGGAACTCGACGTGCTGGTGGGATTGGCCCGTGGCGTGATTATAGTTCAAGTGATCTATCTCACCGTCCGCTTCCTCGACATGGCCAATCGGGGTACTCTCGGTTACGCCTTTCAGTTCACGAAAGAGGCGGGTCTTTTCTGGGCGGAAACCCTTCTGATGAGCGTGATCCCCATCGTGATCTACTCGATCCCCAGGTTGATCGTGCAGCGGTCGTGGTTGTTCTACGGTGCCGTGTCGGTGGTGCTGGGCCTCATCATGAACCGGCTCAACGTGAGCATTACATCGCTGGAACGATGGGGAGGACCCTATTTCCCGAAGTGGCAGGAGATTGTGGTGACGGCGGCCCTGATTGCCACTGGCTTTGCGGTTTTCGGTTGGGTGGCGAAGAACTTCCCGATTTTCGAAGAGGAAGCGGGTGCGCCGTCGGCTGACGCAGAAGAGATGCCCTCGGAGGCGCCGACATACGCCTAATCGAGCAGAAGGATGCGATGCACAGGCAATCGGACACCAGCGATCGGGTGTTTCTGGTTCCTCAGGGAGAAACCAGGTGCTTGCTCGCGAGCGCAGGCATTTTGGCGTACGGGCTGTGCGACCGGAACTACGATTGCGAGAATTGTCCTCTGTACCAGGCCCTGAAGAGACGAATGAGCCCGGCGGACGAAGTGACGTCGCCGCGTCAGGATACTCGTCGGGTGCGGGTGGATGTGGCGCAAGCCGCGGGCCTGGACCCCGATCGCGCTGGTGAAATCCTGCAACTGTTCCAGCCCTTCGAGCGCCTGAGCCTGCGGCGCACGCTGTACTACGGTCCCGGACACTGCTGGGTGGCGCTCCGCGGCATGGCGTTGTGCCGCATCGGCGTGGATGACCTGTTCGCGACAGCGATTCCCGAGATCGACTCGATAGTACCTCCGGAAGAGGGTAGAAGGGTAGAGAGCGGAAAACCGCTCGCTTGGCTCATCATCGCTGGGGAGATGTTGCCGATCCTGTCGCCGCTCCCGGCGCGGGTTCTGCGCGCCAATCCGAAAGTACTTTCCGACCCGACTCTACTCAGGCGGGATCCCTACGGCGATGGCTGGATAGTGGAGGCGGAACCGGAGCGGTTCCCGGAAGCGGTGCGGCAGTTGCGCTACGGAGAGGCCGCTGTTGACAGGCTTGTTGCGGACGCGGCGGGGTTGTGTCGCGAGATTGTGAGGGCTTTGGACAAAGGGAGCGCCGGGGTGGGTTTGGTCTCTCAGGACGGGGGGCGGATCGTAGCCACCCCGGCGGAAGCGCTGGGTGTCCCCAAGTACGTGGCAATTCTCCGTCGGGTGCTTTGCTCGGGCAACTGAGCACATCAGAATCGGCGAGATTCAGGAGGCCCCGTGAGAGCGGGGCCTATTCTATTTTGTGTCCAGGGGCTCAAGGTGAGTTGTGACAATTGGCGGGTGAGTTGCGGGATCCGGAGTGGGCATCGTCGCGTCTGCCGGGGTTGTCGAGAGATCCCTTTTCAGCGAGGAGATGGATCGGCAGGAGCCTGTTCCTTCAGCATCGAGAGCTCGGACTCTTGTGACGCAGCGATCCCTGTGTGAGCCGTCTTTTGTCAGCGGAGTCGGTTGTGGGATCCTGGCGTCGTAGCGCCCCGGCGAGAGATCTTCTCGTAGGGCCGATGCCGTCGGGTGGCTCACCTGCTATTGGCCTCGGGCGAAAAACCGGGTGGGGGGAAGCCAGTTTCCTCTTGCGTCGACGATAGGCGTGAGCTAACTTCAATCCGGTGCCGGATTTCCGCTGTCGCGGCCAAGGGCGAGGCCGGAGAGTGCCTGGCCGGTATCGCGGCTTCGAACTCCGTCTCAGCTTCGACGCGGAGGATGTGGTGAACCTGTCCCTCTCTCGCCCCCACGTCCCCAAGTTAGCTCTCCTCCTATTTGCGTTTGAATTCCTTGCGTGTGTGTTCTCCCCCGATCAGACGCGTGTTCTGCTCGTGTACGAGGGTCCGGAGGGGGCGAACACCGGGCTGGGTGATAGCCTGGCGGAGTTGCTGCGGCGCTCAGAGGCGGCTGGCGGAGTCTTGCGCGAGGCGGCCATCCGCTGTTGGATTCTGCCGGGAGGGAAGGTGGACGACGCCCTGCGCACACTCCGCGCCCGACTGACGGATGCCGCACCGGATCTGGTGGTTCTTTCTCTGGGCATCAACGATGCCGGGCCTGAGAAGGGCGGTGATCTCCCCTCGATCGACAAGTTCGCGGAGGTTCTCTCGAGCTGCGTTCGAGAGGTGCGGGCTGCGGGCGCTACCTGCATGCTCGCGACTCCGAATCCGGGCAGACTGCGGGGTGGAACGCGTAGGAAAGCCAAGACCTCAGTGTACGATGAGGCGGGGCAGGACCTCCGCATCCGATCCGTCGCGTGGGTGATTCGGAATCTCGCGCGGACAAGGGTGCTGCCCCTCGCGGATGTGTTCAAGGAATTCGAGCGGGGAGAGACGAGCGGTCGGTTCCGGGTGGGGCAGCTCCTCGCGGACGACCGCCACCTCGACGCGGCTGGCTACAGGGCGCTGGCCGAGGTTCTGGCTTCGGCAATGACGGAAGTTCTGAATGGCAAGGTCCCCGAGCAGCCGCTCCCCCCTTCGACTGCAAAGCACCATTTCGACATCCCGCTGATCGACCTTGCCCACGATTCGTCGAGACACATCGTGGTGGACCGGGAGCGGGATCAGTATCTCGGTCACCCGAGCTCAGTCCTGCTGCAGGATGGCCGGACGATCCTGATCGTGTACCCGAAGGGCCACGGCAAGGGCGCCATTGTGATGAAACGCAGCACCGACGGGGGACTCACCTGGAGCGAACGTCTGCCGGTGCCGGAAAGCTGGGCGACCTCCAAGGAAACCCCAACGATCTACCGCGTCGTGGATGCCGCCGGCAAAAAGCGGCTGATCCTTTTCTCCGGGCTGTATCCCATCCGAATGGCCGTCTCCGAGGACGACGGTCTCACGTGGACCGAGCTGGAGCCGATCGGCGACTACGGCGGCATTGTCGCCGTGTCGTCGGTGGTGCGACTGAAGGACGGCCGCTACATGGCCCTGTTCCACGACGACGGTCGCTTCCTGCGGGGTTCTGGGAAGCGCGCGGAGACGATGACGGTGTACAAGATCCTCTCGGAGGACGGCGGGCTAACCTGGAGCGAGCCGATTCCCATCGCTTCGCTGCCCTACGCCCATCTGTGCGAACCTGGCGCAGTGCGCTCGCCGGACGGCTCACAGATCGCCGTGTTGCTGCGCGAGAATTCCCGGCGGTACAACTCGTTCATCATCTTCAGCGATGACGAAGGTGAAACCTGGACCGAGCCGCGGGAATTGCCCGGTGCACTCACCGGCGACCGGCATGTGGCGCAGTACCTCCCGGACGGACGTCTGTTCATCTCGTTTCGCGATCGGACCCCGGATGCCGGGAGCCCAACCGAGGGCGATTGGGTCGGCTGGATCGGCACCTACCAGGATCTCGTGGACGGCACCGAGGGGCAGTACAGGTTGCGGCTTGCCGACAACACGCATGGCTGGGACTGCTGCTATCCTACCACGCACCTGCTGCCCGACGGGACCGTGGTGACGATCACGTACGGGCACTGGAGCCGGGACTGGCCGCCGTACATCCTGGAGGTCCGATTTCGGTCCGGCGAGGTGGATCGTT